>NZ_JBSGTR010000047.1:0-44463 GCF_053607505.1 Rhodococcus sp. NPDC055112 | reverse complement strand
CCCGCGAACCTCTCGGTTCGCGGGCGGAGTGCTACTACTGGGTCTCGCCGAGCCTAGAGGCTCGCAGCGATGCGGTCGCCGACCTCGGAGGTCTTGATCGGACCGTCACCGCGGGCCGCGAGATCGGCCTCGACGGCCTGCTCGATGCGGGCCGCATCCTCGTCGCGCCCGAGGTGACGCAGCATCAGCGCCACCGACAGGATCGCGGCGGTGGGATCGGCGATGCCCTTGCCCGCGATGTCAGGAGCCGAGCCGTGCACGGGCTCGAACATCGACGGGTTGGTGCCGGAGGCGTCGATGTTGCCGGACGCCGAGAGACCGATTCCACCGGTGACCGCGCCGGCCAGGTCGGTGATGATGTCGCCGAACAGGTTGTCGGTGACGATCACGTCGAAGCGCGACGGGTCGCTGACCATGTAGATGGTGGCGGCGTCGATGTGGCAGTACGCGGTCTCGACGTCCGGGTACTCGGCGCCGACGGTCTCCACCGCACGCGACCAGATCGCGCCCGCGTTGGAGAGCACGTTGGTCTTGTGGATCAGCGTGAGGTGCTTGCGCCGCGTCTGCGCCAACGCGAAGGCGTAGCGGACGACGCGCTCGGCACCGAACCACGTGTTGATCGACACCTCGGTGGCGATCTCGTGCGGCGTGCCGACGCGGATGGCGCCGCCGTTGCCGGTGTACGGACCCTCGGTGCCCTCGCGCACCACCACGAAATCGATGTCCGGGTTGGCGGCCAGCGGCGACGTCGCGCCCGGGTACAGCCGCGACGGACGCAGGTTCACATGGTGATCGAGCTGGAACCGCATGTTCAGCAGCAGGCCACGCTCGAGGATGCCGGGGCCGACGAGGCGCGGGTCGCCGATCGCACCGAGCAGGATCGCGTCGTGCTCGCGGATCTGCGCGAGCTCGGCGTCCGGCAGCAGTTCACCGGTCGCGTTGTAGCGCGTCGCGCCGAGGTCGTACTCGGTGGTCTGCAGGTCCGGGACCAGCTTGCGCAACACCTTGAGCGCCTCTGCCGTGACCTCGACCCCGATGCCGTCGCCGGGAATGACTGCAAGCTTCATGTACTTACTCACTTCCTCGCAGGGACGAAATCAGGACAGGTCGACCTGGGCCACGCGGGCGTCGAGCTGGGCGACGATCTCCGCGACCTCGGCATCGCCGACCACGCGGTTCACCCGCAGGATGACGGTGGCGCCCTCGCCCTCGACGTCCTGGCTCAGCGCCGCGGCCTGGATGTCGATGCCCGCGTTGCCCAGCACGGTGCCGAGGGTGCCGAGCACGCCCGGACGATCCTGGTAGTGCACGACGATGTTGTGGCCCTCGGCGCGCAGGTCGAAGCTGCGGCCGTTGACGTTGACGATCTTCTCGATCTGCTGCAGGCCGGTCAGCGCGCCCGCGACGGCGGTGACGGTGCCGTCGGCCGCGACGGCCCGCACCTCGACCGCGCTGCGGTGCGTGAGCGCCTCGCTGTGCTTGTCGACCTCGACGCTGACGCCACGCTGCTCGGCGAGCTTCGGTGCGTTGACGAAGGTGACCGGCTCGTCGCTGCTGGCCGAGAAGAGTCCGCGCAGCGCGGCGAGGCCGAGGATCTCGACGTTCTCGGCCGACAGCTCACCGCTGACGATGACCTGCACGTTCTGCACCGCCTCCGGGGAGAGGGTGCCCGCGAGCAGGCCGAGCTTGCGGACCAGGTCGAGCCACGGCGCGACCTCCTCGCCGACCGGGCCGCCGGAGACGTTGACGGCCTCGGGCACGAACTCGCCCGCAAGGGCCAGCAGCACGCTCTTGGCGACGTCGGTGCCCGCGCGGTCCTGGGCCTCCGAGGTGGACGCGCCGAGGTGCGGGGTGACGACCACGTTGTCGAGGTCGAACAGCTTCGAGTCGGTGCACGGCTCGGTGTTGAACACGTCGAGACCCGCGGCGCGGACCTTGCCGGAGACGAGCGCGTCGTACAGCGCGTCCTCGTCGATCAGTCCGCCGCGGGCGGCGTTGACGATGATCAGCCCGTCCTTGGCCGTGGCGAGACGCTCGGCGTTGATCAGGCCTGCGGTCTCCTTGGTCTTCGGCAGGTGCACGGAGATGAAGTCCGAGCGCTTGACCAGCTCGTCGATGTCGACGAGCTCGATGCCGAGCTGCGCGGCGCGGGCCGCGGGCAGGTAGGGGTCGTACGCGATGACGTGGGTCTCGAAGGCCGCGAGGCGCTGCGCGAACAGCTGCCCGATCCGTCCGAGGCCGACGACGCCGACGGTCTTGCCGAGGATCTCGGTGCCGTTGAAGCTCGAACGCTTCCAGGTCTTCTCGCGCAGGGTGCGGTCGGCGGCCGGGATCTGGCGGGCGGTGGCCAGCAGCAGGGCGACGGCGTGCTCGGCTGCGGTGTGGATGTTCGAGGTCGGCGCGTTGACGACCATCACGCCGCGCTCGGTGGCGGCCGGGATGTCGACGTTGTCGAGTCCGACGCCTGCGCGGCCGACGATCTTCAGCTTGGTGCCCGCGGCGAGGACGTCCGCGTCGACGGTGGTCGCGGAGCGGACCAGGATCGCGTCGGCCTCAGGGACGGCGGCCAGCAGGGCGGGACGGTCGGGACCGTCGACCCAGCGCACTTCCACGCCATCGCCGAGCGCCTCGACCGTGGACGGCGCGAGCTTGTCTGCGATCAGAACAACGGGACGGCCTGGCTGGCTCACGAGTGAACTCCTGTGTTAGGTGTCGGGCGGATCGTCCGCGGCCCGGCGCCGCCTCGGGCGCCCACGTGAGGCCGTGACCGAAGACAGCTTAGTGTGCGGGCCCCCGGGTTTCGGCACCCTGGGTGCGCCGATACCAGATAGTGGACACCTCGTGGGACGGATCACTCAACCGGGGCGGCCGGCCTCGAACGCCTCCACCGCGACGTCGAGCGTCGGATAGAACCGGTCGTGGCCGAAGCGGTCGCCGACCCCGAACCGGATCAGCCGATCCTTCACCGGTCCCTTCATCTCGGCGAAGACCAGCCGCACCCCGCAACTGTCCAGGTACTGGTCGAGTTCGACCAGCTCGTCCACCGCCGTCGTATCGAGCCCGGTCAGCGGCTCCGAGGCGATCACCACCCATCGGACCGGATCGGGCGCATCGGCGACGAGCCCCCGCACGTAGTCGTCGAAGAGCGCGCCGTTCGCGAAGAAGAGCTGCGCGTCGAAGCGCGCGATGACCAGGCCGGGGATCCGGTGGCCCTCGGGGTGCCTGGCGAGGTCGTGGTAACCGTCGAGACCGGGCACCACCACCAGTTCCGCACGGTAGGGCTGCCACGCGTGCACGACGACCGCCACGAAGGACAGGGCGATCGCCACCAAGATGCCCTCCAGCACTCCGACCAGCGCGACGCCGAGGAACGCCGCGATCGCCAGGCAGGCCTCCACCCTGCTCATCCGCCACATCGCCACCATGCTGCGGATGTCCACCAGCGAGGTCGCCGCGACGATCACCACCGCCGCCAACGCCGCCGACGGCAGATAGCCGGTGACGCCGGGCGCGACGAGGATGAACAGCACGATGGCCAGCGCGCCGATCACACCGACGAGCTGGGTCTTGGCGCCGTTCTGTTCCGCGACCGGGGTGCGTGAGGAGCTCGCGGACATCGGGAACCCGCCGAGCAGCCCGCTGGCCACGTTGGCGGTACCGATCGCGCGCATCTCGACGCTGCCGTTGACGCTCTCGCCGCGCCGCGCCGCAAAGGTGCGCGAGAGCACCCCGGTGTCGGCGAACGCGATCAGCGCGATGCCCGCGGCCGGGACGATCAGGTCGCCGACATCGGACCAGGTCAGTCCGCCGAGCGCGGGCGCGGGCAGGCCGTGCGGCAGCGCGCCGACCATCGGGATGTCGTCGCGCAGTCCCAGGGCATAGGCCACGACGATCGCACCCACCACCGCGACCAGCACGCCGGGGATGCGACTGTGCAGCAGCTTGAAGGCCACGATGACCGCGATGGCACCGACGCCGATCGCGGCGGCGGTCGGGTCGATCTCGCCGTCCGCGATGGCGACGACGGTGTTGCGCGCCTCGTCGATGAGGTTGACCCCGTCGACGGAGAATCCGAGCAGCTTCGGTATCTGGCTGACGATCACAACCAGGGCGATGCCGTTGAGGTAGCCGAGCCGGATCGGTTTGGACAACAGGTCGGTGACGAAGCCCAGATTCAGCAGGCCGCCGACCATCAGGATCACGCCCATCAGGATCGCGAGCAGGCCGGCGAGGGCGACAGCCCGCGCCGAATCGCCCGCGGCCAGCGGGATCACGGCGGCGCCGATGATCGGGGCCAGCGACGAGTCGGGACCGAGCACCAGGATCTTCGAGGGACCGACCAGCGCGTAGACGAGCAGGGGCACGATGGTGGCGTAGAGGCCGGTCTCCGGGGGCAAGCCGGCGGCCTCGGCGTATCCCATGCCCGCGGGAATCAGCAGCGCGGTGAGCGCGATCCCCGCGGTGAGGTCGGAGCGCAGCCACGACCGCTCGTATCGGCGGGCCACCTCCAGACCGGGAAGCCACGATCGCAGTGACGTTTGTTGTGCCATCCACCACCTACCCGGGACAACGCAAAGGGCCCGATGCCCTCCGTGACAGTGTGCACTGTCACGGGGTGACATCGGGCCCCGAAATGCGCTTCGCGCCCCGTGAGTCTTTCCGGCCCCCTACGGGACCGAAAGGACGCACGGGCGGCGCAGTCGCCTAAGCGGTTTCGGTGATCGGGCGATCGACCCAGCTCATCAGGTCGCGCAGCTTCTTGCCGGTGACCTCGATCGGGTGCTCGGCGTTGGCCTTGCGCAGGCCCTCGAGCTCGGTGTTGCCGTTCTCGACGTTGGCGACCAGGCGACGGGTGAACTCGCCCGACTGGATGTCGGCCAGGATCGCCTTCATGCGGTCCTTGGTGCCTGCGTCGATGACGCGCGGGCCGGACAGGTAGCCACCGAACTCGGCGGTGTCGGACACCGAGTAGTTCATGCGCGCGATGCCACCCTCGTACATGAGGTCGACGATCAGCTTGAGCTCGTGCAGGACCTCGAAGTACGCCATCTCGGGCGCGTAGCCGGCCTCGACCATGACCTCGAAGCCCGTCTTGACGAGCTCCTCGGTGCCGCCGCAGAGCACGGCCTGCTCGCCGAAGAGGTCCGTCTCGGTCTCTTCCTTGAAGGTGGTCTTGATGACGCCCGCGCGGGTGCCACCGATCGCCTTGGCGTAGGACAGCGCCAGGGCCTGGCCCTCGCCCTTCGGGTCCTGGTCGACGGCGATGAGGGCGGGAACGCCCTTGCCGTCGACGAACTGACGGCGCACGAGGTGGCCGGGGCCCTTCGGGGCGACCATGCCGACGGTGACGAACTCCGGGGCCTTGATCAGGTCGAAGTGGATGTTCAGGCCGTGCCCGAAGAACAGCGCGTCGCCGTCCTTGAGGTTCGGCTCGATGTCGTTGGTGAAGATCGACGCCTGCGCGGTGTCGGGTGCGAGCACCATGATCACGTCTGCCCACTCGGCGACCTCGGCAGGCGTGCCGACGGTCAGGCCCTGCTCCTCGGCCTTGGCCCGCGACTTCGAACCCTCCTTGAGGCCGATGCGCACATCGACGCCCGAATCACGCAGGCTGAGCGAATGCGCGTGTCCCTGGCTGCCGTAGCCGATCACAGCGACCTTGCGGCCCTGGATGATCGACAGGTCGGCGTCATCGTCGTAGAACATCTCGACTGCCACTGGTATTACCTCTCCTCGGTTATCTGAAGACTTGATTCGTGAATAGAAAGTACTAGCGGGCCGCGGTGATGGACTTCGGCCCACGGCCGACAGCCACAACACCGGACTGCACGATCTCTCGGATGCCGTAGGGATCGAGCATCCGCAGCAACGCGTCGAGCTTCGACCTGGTGCCGGTCGCCTCGATGGTCACCGACTCAGGCGAGACGTCGATCACCTTGGCGCGGAACAGGTTCACCGTCTCGAGAACCTGCGTCCGAACGCTGGCGTCGGCACGCACCTTGATCAGCACGAGCTCACGGGCCACCGATGCCTCGGTGTCCTGCTCGACGATCTTGAGCACGTTGATCAGCTTGTTGAGCTGCTTGGTCACCTGCTCGAGCGGGAACTCGTCCACGGTGACGACGATGGTCATGCGGGAAACATCGGGGAGTTCGGTCCCCCCGACCGCCAGGGATTCGATGTTGAAGCCCCGGCGCGAGAACAGCGCGGCCACCCTGGCCAACACTCCCGGCTTGTCCTCGACGAGAACGCTGAGGGTGTGGCTGGTGCTCACTGGTTGTCCTCCCTTGCGGCGGCAGCGGCCTGGCCGGACTGCTGCTCGCGCTCCATGGCCTCGTGGATGACGGCGGGCTCGTTGACGGCCTCGTCGTCGTCGAACAGCGGCCGGATGCCCCGCGCCGCCTGGATCTCGTCGTTGCTGGTGCCCGCGGCCACCATCGGCCACACCTGGGCGTCGGCGCCGACGATGAAGTCGATCACCACCGGCTTGTCGTTGATGGACTGCGCCTCGCGGATCGCCGCCTCGACATCCTCCTCGCGCTCGACGCGAATGCCGTGGCAGCCCAGCGCCTCGGCGAGCTTGACGAAGTCCGGGATCCGGATCGCGCCGTGGGTGCCGAGGTTGGTGTTGGAGTAGCGCTGGTCGTAGAACAGCGTCTGCCACTGCCGCACCATGCCGAGGTTGCCGTTGTTGACCAGCGCGACCTTGATCGGCACACCCTCGACCGCACAGGTCGCGAGCTCCTGGTTGGTCATCTGGAAGCAGCCGTCACCGTCGATGGCCCAGACTTCCTTGTCCGGCATGCCCATCTTGGCGCCCATCGCGGCGGGCACCGCGTACCCCATGGTGCCGAGGCCGCCGGAGTTGAGCCAGGTGCGCGGCTTCTCGTACTTGACGAACTGCGCCGCCCACATCTGGTGCTGGCCGACGCCAGCGCAGTAGATCGCGTCCGGGCCTGCGAGCCGGCCGACCGCCTCGATCACGTACTCCGGGGACAGCGCGCCGTCCGACGGCTTGCCGTACGCCAGCGGGTAGGTGTTGCGCAGGCCGTCCAGGTACGCCCACCACTCGGCGTAGTCGAGCGTGGTCCCGGTGGCCTGATCCGCCTTGATCGCCTCGATCAGCTCGGTGATCACCTCGCCGCAGTCACCGACGATCGGGACGTCCGCGTACCGGTTCTTGCCGATCTCGGCCGGGTCGATGTCGGCGTGGATGACCTTGGCGTCGGGTGCGAACGAGTCGAGCTGACCGGTCACGCGGTCGTCGAAGCGAGCGCCGAGGGTGATCAGCAGGTCGCTCTTCTGCAGCGCGCCGACCGCCGCGACGGTGCCGTGCATGCCCGGCATGCCGCAGTGCAGCTGGTGGCTGTCGGGGAACGCGCCCCTGGCCATCAGCGTCGTCACGACGGGGATCCCGGTCAGCTCCGCGAGCTCGAGCAGCTCGGCGGACGCGTCGGCCTTGATGACGCCGCCACCGACGTAGAGCACCGGCGCCTTCGACTCGGCGATCAACCGGGCCGCCTCGCGGACCTGCTTGCCGTGCGGCTTGCTCACCGGGCGGTAGCCGGGCAGGTGCATCTCCGGCGGCCACGAGAACGTGGTCTGCGCCTGCAGCACGTCCTTCGGGATGTCGACGAGGACGGCGCCGGGCCGACCGGAGGCCGCCAGGTAGAAGGCCTCCGCCATGATCCGCGGGATGTCGGCGCCGTCGGTGATCAGGAAGTTGTGCTTGGTCACCGGCATGGTGATGCCGGAGATGTCGGCCTCCTGGAACGCGTCGGTGCCGATCAGGCCGCGACCGACCTGGCCGGTGATCGCCACGATCGGGACCGAGTCCATCTGCGCGTCGGCGATCGGGGTCACCAGGTTGGTGGCGCCGGGGCCGGAGGTGGCCATGCAGACACCGACCTTGCCGGTGGCCTGGGCGTATCCGGTCGCGGCGTGTCCCGCGCCCTGCTCGTGCCGGACCAGGACGTGCCGAACCTTCTTCGAGTCGAAGAGCGGGTCGTAGACGGGCAGAACGGCGCCGCCGGGAATGCCGAATACAGTGTCGACCTCGAGCTCCTCGAGGGCCCGAACCACGGACTGGGCGCCGGTCACTCGCTCGGGGGCGACTTGACGGCGGTTACCGGGCTGGGCGGCCGGCGCTGCCGCGGGGCTGGGCTGACCCGTTCCCCCCGACTTGCGCGGCGTGGGCTGCGGCCGTGCGGTTGGTGCGCTCACTGCATAATCCTCTGGTCTTGACGGTTCAAGCTGGCTCCGGGCAAGAAAAAACCCCCGTCAGCAATCTTGCTGTACGAGGGTGGCGCGTCGTGCTTGTGAGTTGACGAAATCGACTCAGGCGGCGACGCGCCGGCCGATTACGAGCAACTCATTCTGCTTCACGCGCTCGAAGGTAGGCGCGTCAAGGGTGAACAGTCAACTTGGTGAGTCTGCTGTCCCAGAATGTGAGAAGCGCTGACCGCAATGCAAGGATGGTGCGGTGTCATCCTCATCGCAGCCCGTGCCACCGCACTCATCCTCGCACACCGCCGAACCCATCGAGCAGTCCATACACATCTCGAAGCTCGGACTCCTCGCGGTTGGCCTGCTGGCGATCTGCCTGAGCCCGATCATGTTCACCAAGCCGATGCCCCTGTTCATCCTGCTGGTGATCCCCGTCGCGGTCGCCTGGTGGATGCTCCGGGTACGGACCACGGTCACCGCCGAGGGACTGCGCCTGCGCCGGGTGTTCTCCACCGAGAACATCGAGTGGAGCCAGATCAAGGGCTTCCGCTTCCCCAAGCGAGGATGGGCGCGCGCCGACCTGACCGACGGCCGCGAGGTGAGCCTGCCCGTGGTCACCTTCGGTCGACTCCCCCAGATCGCGGCGGCCAGCGGCGGCCGGGTGACCGACCCCTACGCGGCCGCGGATCGGGCGGCCCGCGAGAAGGCCGCTGCCGAGAGGGCGGCCGCTGCCGAGGAGAAGGAGACCGAGTCCGGCACGGAGTCGGATCCGGGAACGAAATAGCCCGCGAGTAGCGTTGCTACGGACACTCGACGCCCGGGCGCCGACGGCACCCACCCCATGCCGAAGACCCGCCCACCGGCCCAGCCCGCCGGAGCCGCTCGAGTCACGGCAACGTTCGCAGTTCGACGATTAAGGACATCCTATGCCCCCGTTGAGGTCACGCACCACCACCGTCGGACGCAATGCCGCCGGAGCCCGCGCCCTGTGGCGCGCCACCGGAATGACGGACTCCGATTTCGGCAAGCCGATCGTCGCGATCGCGAACTCCTACACCCAGTTCGTCCCCGGGCACGTGCACCTCAAGGACGTCGGCGAGATCGTGGCCGAGGCCGTGCGCGCCGCGGGCGGCGTGCCCCGCGAGTTCCACACCATCGCGGTCGACGACGGCATCGCGATGGGTCACGGCGGCATGCTCTACTCGCTCCCCAGCCGCGAGATCATCGCCGACTCGGTCGAGTACATGGCGAACGCGCACACCGCCGACGCCCTCGTCTGCATCTCCAACTGCGACAAGATCACCCCCGGCATGCTCAATGCCGCGATGCGACTGAACATCCCGGCCGTCTTCGTCTCGGGCGGTCCGATGGAGGCAGGCAAGGCCGTCGTCGTCGGCGGCGTCGCGCAGGCCCCCACCGACCTGATCACCGCCATCTCGGCATCCGCGAACGACGCGGTGTCCGAGGAGGGTCTCGACGAGGTCGAGCGGAGCGCCTGCCCGACCTGCGGCTCGTGCTCCGGCATGTTCACGGCGAACTCGATGAACTGCCTCACCGAGGCACTCGGCCTTGCGCTGCCCGGCAACGGCTCCACCCTGGCCACCCACGAGGCTCGCCGCGCACTGTTCTCCCGCGCCGGCACGACGGTCGTCGAGGCCGCGATCAAGTACTACCGCGACGAGGACGAGTCGGTGCTCCCCCGGAACATCGCCACCCCCAAGGCGTTCCGCAATGCGATGGCCCTCGACGTGGCGATGGGCGGGTCGACCAACACCGTCCTGCACACCCTGGCCGCCGCACAGGAGGGCGAGGTCGACTTCGACCTCGACACCATCGACGAGATCAGCCGCATGGTGCCGTGTCTGTCGAAGGTCTCGCCCAACTCCGATTACCACATGGAGGACGTGCACCGGGCGGGCGGAATCCCCGCGCTGCTCGGTGAACTGCGCCGCGCGAACCTGCTCGAGACCGATGTCTCGACGGTCCACACCAAGAGCTTCGACCAGTGGCTCGACGACTGGGACATCCGCTCCGGCAAGGCGACCGACGAGGCCATCGAGCTCTTCCACGCCGCACCGGGCGGTGTCCGCACCACCGAGCCGTTCTCCACCTCCAACCGCTGGAGCGCACTGGACACCGACGCCGCGGGCGGGTGCATCCGCGACAAGGAGCACGCGTACACCGTCGAGGGCGGGCTCGTCGTGCTCCGCGGCAACGTCGCGCTGGACGGCGCGATCCTCAAGACCGCGGGCATCGACGAGGAGCTGTTCTCCTTCCAGGGTCCGGCGCTGGTCGTCGAATCGCAGGAGGAAGCGGTCTCGGTGATCCTGCAGAAGAAGATCAAGTCCGGCGACGTTCTCGTGGTCCGTTACGAGGGTCCCAAGGGCGGCCCGGGCATGCAAGAGATGCTGCACCCCACCGCTTTCCTCAAGGGCGCGGGCCTGGGCAAGGAGTGCGCGCTGATCACCGACGGCCGTTTCTCCGGCGGCACCTCTGGCCTGTCCATCGGGCACATCTCCCCGGAGGCCGCGGCGGGCGGCGTGATCGGCCTGGTGGAGAACGGCGACCAGGTCCGCATCGACGTCGCCACCCGAACCCTCGAGATCCTCGTCGACGACGCCGTGCTCGCCGAGCGCCGCGCCAAGATGGAGGCGTCCGAGCGTCCGTGGCAGCCCGTCGACCGCCAGCGCACCGTCACTACCGCGCTGCGCGCCTACGCGGCCCTGGCGACATCCGCGGACAAGGGCGCCGTTCGCTACGTGCCGTAGTCCTCACCATCCGCAATGCGCCCCTGTGGTGCCGGGCCTTCCCGGAACCACAGGGGCGCAGGCGTTTCGGCGGCCGAACGAGTCGCAAGCACCGACTACTCGCTCGGTGTCCAGCCCGGCCCCCGGAACACATACCCGAGGCGACTGCGCCACGCGGCCGCCGCGCGGACGTCCCGCCAGATTCCGACGAACCCGTGAAACGCGACGTGGGCGGGGTTGAAGGTGTCGATGTTCTTCGTCAGCCCGTACACGACCCGATCCCCCTCCGGCTCGAAGGTCCGGAACAGTCGATCCCAGACGATCAGGATGCCGCCGTAGTTGCGGTCGAGGTACTGATCGTTCGAACCGTGGTGGACACGGTGATGCGACGGGGTGTTCATCACCCACTCGACCGGCCGCGGTAGGCGATCGACGCGCTCGGTGTGCAGGAAGAACTGGTACAGCAGGCTGACCGACTGTTGGAGCAGGATCATCCAGGGCGGGAACCCGATGAGCGCCAGCGGAAGCCAGAACGGCAGCGAACTCATCGGCGTCCACGGCTGCCGGAGCGCGGTCGTCAGGTTGTAGAACTGACTCGAGTGATGGACAACGTGACTGGCCCACAGGATCCGAACCTGGTGGTGCAGGCGGTGATACCAGTAGTAGACGAAGTCGTCCGCGAAGAACAGCAGCACCCACATCCAGGGATTCGTGGCGTCGAGATGCCACGGCGAGGCCAGGTAGACGGCGGTGTAGGCGGCGACCACGACGAGTTTCCACCCGACGTTGACCACCACATTGCCCAGGCCCATCGACAGGCTCGTTGCGGCGTCGCGGGTCTCGTAGCCACGCTCGGATTCGTCGGGGAGGAAATAGTACGAGGCCGCTTCGAGTGCGATGCACAGGACGAACGCCGGTATCGCGTAGAGGATCAGGTCGAACATGCGTGTCGTCTCCCTACCGGATTCCGTCGATGGCGGTGACGATCAGCCCGAGCATCTCGTGCGCCTCGGACTGGGCCCTTGCGCCGTCGCGCTCCGCGATCGCCTGGGCGAGCGCGGTGTGTCTGCCCCGGTCCGCGTACTCGTCGACGAGACCGGCGATCCGCGCGAGGCCGATGCGGTCGATACCGGTGACGACCGTGTTGAGCGCGAGCCGGTAGGCCAGGTTGCCTGATCCGTCGATGACGGCGTCCCAGAACGCCAGGTCCGCGGCGGCGAGTGCCTCGTGGTCGGAGGGGTCTGCCGGATATCCCCCGGCCGCGTCCACGACCAGGGTCAGCGCCTCGGCACTCGCCTGCTCGGCGCACAGCCGGGCGGCGCCTGCCCCGATGGACTGCCGCAGGACAGCGATGTCACGCAGCACCGAGATCGTCGGCACCGCGCCGGACTGCGCGATCTCGACCAACAGCTCGAGTCCGGCATGCCGCCGCCAGTCCATGACGCGGGTCTTGCCGCCCTGCGCGATCCGCACCAGCCCCGTCTGCTGCAGGCGCTTGAGCGCCTCCCGGATCGCGTGGCGGTTGACCTCGAACACCTCAGCGAGCTCTCGCTCCGGCGGCAGCAGCTCGTCCGGGGCGAGGCGACCGGCCAGAATCTGGTCGATCAACTGGGCAAACACCTGGTCCGAGAGCACTGACCTCGACACCGCTGTAATCTCCGTCACGCTGACAGCCTGCGGGCAGCAGGTCAACCTGTCAACTGGTTGGACCAATATTCCGCCGCGCCGACGTCCCGCGGGCGCAGGCAGCCAGGCCAACACACCCGCGGGACAGATCTCGGGATCAGGCCGCGCGGACCTCCGCGATCCGCCGCTCGGCCAGCTCGATCGCGGCGGTGGAGGTGTCCACCCCGGTCACCCGGGCCCGGTCCAGGATCTCCATCACCACGTCCGCGATGCGGTCCACCTTGCCGACGAAGTCCGTCAGCCCGTTCACCTCGGCGTCGCAGGAGATCAGGCCGCCCGCGTTCGACACGAAGTCCGGGACGTGCACGATGCCGCGGGCGGTCAGCGCCTCACCGGCAGCCGGGGAGGCGAGCATGTTGTTGGCCGCACCGACCAGCGCCACCGCCTTGAGCCGGTCGACCACACGCTCGTCGATCACCAGACCCGGACCCGCCGGGCAGACCACATCGACGTCGGTGTGCAGGATCTCGTCCAACGAACTCGCCTGCGCGCCAAAATCTTCCACCGCAAGCCGCACCCGCTCCGGGTCGGGATCGGCCACCAGCACGGTGGCCCCGGCCGCGGAGAGAAGCTCGACGATCCCGAGGCCGACGTTGCCCGCACCCTGCACGGCAACCCGCAGTCCCTCGACGCCGTCGCGCCCCAGATGGTCGGCGACCGCCGAGATCGAGGCGACCACTCCCCTGGCCGTGTACGGCGAGGGATCGCGCCCGTCGCTGGAGACCCGCGGGGCGTACTCGGCGATGACCTTCAGATCCGCGGGTCCGGTGCCCATGTCGGCGCCGGGGATGTAACGGCCACCGAGCAGCCCGATGTGCCTGCCGTGCGCCTCGAGGAGCGCACGCGTCTTCTGGCTGCGCGGATCGGCGTTGATCACGCTCTTCCCGCCGCCGAGCGCCAGGCCGGCGAGCGCCGCCTTGTAGGTCATCGCACGCGCGAGGCGCATCGCGTCCGCCGCGGCCGCATCGTCGGATTCGTACTGGCGGATCCGGACTCCCCCGAGCGCGGGCCCGAGGGTCGTGTCGTGGACGGCGATGATGCTGGCAAGCCCGTTCTCCACGCGCTGGATCGACAGCTGCTCGAAGTCCTGCTCGGCCAGGGAATTGATGGCGCTCAATGCTGCTCCTGAGGTCAGCCCACGACAGATGACGCCCTTGTGGGGCTGATCCGTTGCGGGACAGAGAGTTACGGCACTTGTGGCCGCGACGGGCGGAGTACCTGCCCGGCATGAACTGTAAGGCGCGTCACACGGATGTCAAGCCGTTGCCCGTCCGGCGCACGACGACGCCGGGGCCGCGATCACGGGCCAGGGCAGCAAAATTGGCGAATCGGCCCACACCAGGTGTGCACACGGCGCAGTTCGCCCGAACAATTCGGAACGCAGCTGCGCACGGTGCACCATCGACCGACCGGGTGTTGCGCATCGGGTTCACAGGTGGTTCTCTCTTCACGCCGATGAGACACAGATCACATCCGGTCAAGCACAGCCCCCACCCGGCGACCCACAAGGTCATCGGGAGTCAACCAAGGAGCCCATCCATGCCCGGAGTCGGTATTTGGCGCACCAAGTCCGTCGAACAGTCGATATCAGATACCGATGAACCCGGTACCCGCCTACGCAAAGAGCTGACCGCCTGGGACCTGACCGTCTTCGGCGTCGCCGTGGTCATCGGCGCGGGCATCTTCACCCTCACCGCGAGGACGGCAGGAAACGTCGCCGGGCCTTCCATCTCGCTGGCCTTCGTCCTCGCCGCGATCGCATGCGGGCTCGCAGCCCTCTGTTACGCCGAGTTCGCCTCGACCGTTCCGGTCGCAGGCAGTGCATACACCTTCTCCTATGCGACATTCGGCGAGTTCGTCGCCTGGATCATCGGATGGGACCTCATCCTCGAGTTCGCACTCGCGTCGGCGGTGGTCGCCAAGGGCTGGTCGCTGTACCTGGGGAACGTGCTCGGCGCCAGCGGTTCGACCACCGCACATCTCGGCCCGATCGACTTCGACTGGGGCGCCCTGCTGATCATCGGCGCGATCACCACCGTGCTCGCCATCGGCACCAAGGTGTCCTCGCGAGTGTCGGCGATCATCACCGCCATCAAGATCGCCGTGGTCCTGCTCGTCATCGTGGTCGGCTCGTTCTACATCAACAAGGACAACTACTCCCCGTACATCCCGCCCGCTGAGGGCGCGTCCAGCACGGCAAGCGGTGTCCACCAGACCCTGTTCTCGTTCCTCACCGGCGCCGACGGCAGCAGCTACGGCTGGTACGGCCTGCTCGCGGCGGCCAGCCTCGTGTTCTTCGCGTTCATCGGGTTCGACGTCGTGGCCACCACCGCCGAGGAGACCAAGAACCCGCAGAAGGCGCTCCCCCGTGGCATTCTCGGTTCGCTCGCCATCGTCACCGTCCTGTACGTCGCGGTGACCCTGGTCCTGACCGGCATGGTCAAGTACACCGACCTGAAGACCGGCAGCCCGCTCGTCGGCGACAGCAGCGCCACCCTCGCGACCGCGTTCGAGGCGCACGGGATCACCTGGGCTCAGATGGCGATCAACTTCGGCGGCCTCGCCGGACTGACGACCGTCGTCATGGTCATGATGCTCGGCCAGACTCGGGTGTTGTTCGCGATGTCGCGAGACGGGCTGATGCCCCGCGGACTCGCGAAGACCGGCACCAAGGGCACCCCGGTGCGGATCACCGTGGTCGTCGGCGTGATCGTCGCGCTGCTCGCGGCCTTCTTCCCGATGGGGACCCTCGAGGAAATGGTCAACATCGGCACCCTGTTCGCCTTCGTCCTGGTCTGCATCGGCGTCGTGGTGCTGCGCAAGACGCGACCCGACCTGCCGCGCGGGTTCCGGGTCCCGCTGGTTCCCTTCGTGCCGATCCTAGCGGTGTTGGCCTGCGGGTGGCTGATGCTGAACCTGTCCGTGGAGACCTGGATCCGGTTCCTGGTCTGGATGGCGATCGGTGTGGTGATCTACTTCGCCTACGGCAAGCGCAAGTCGGTGCTCGGCCAGCGGCTCGCCGCCAAGGCCACGCAGCCCCCGGAGGAGCAGCTGGAGCCGGTCACCGCCTGACCGGCCCTATCGCGAACCCCCTGATCACTCAGATCAGGGGGTTCGCCCCGTTGAGGAAGACCCACAGGCAGACGCCTGCCGCGATGCCGAGGACGAGCGCGGCGACGGAACCGATGTGCGGCCTGGTCGCCCACTTCCTGCCACCGTCCACCGAGAACCGGCCTGGGCCGGTCAACACCACCGCGACGGCCGCCGCGACCAGCATCGTCTCGTGTTCCACACCGGACGGCGCGAAGAACTGCAGTCCCGGCTCCGCCACCTGGCGAACGCACCACGCGTTGATCAGGACCGCGAGCACCGCGGCACCCGCCAGCGGGGTCACCAGACCGATGATCAGGAGGGCGCCTGCCGCGACCTCACCGACTGCAGTGAGGATCGAGAGCAGCCGGGCCTGCTCGAAGCCGGCGTCGAACAACGTCGTCTCGAAGCCGTCGAGTCCCGGGCCGTTCCACCAGCCGAACAGTTTCTGCAGACCGTGGAACAGCGCGACCGTACCGAGCCCCACCCGAAGGACGAGCAGGCCGAGGTCGAGCGTGCCACGCCCGGACGGCATCGCAGGCGTGATCGTCTCCGGCATCGCCTGCTGGACGGGCGAGGTGAAACCGGAAACGACGGCGGGCTGCTCGGACGGATCGGCGAACCGCAGTTCCTCGGTGGGGTACACCTCGTCGGTGGGGTACACATCGTCGGTCGGGTACAGCTCGTCGACCGCACTGCCGCGGTAGGTCGGGATCTGCTCGGTGGGCATCAGCCCGAGATCGTCCTCCGATACGGGCAGCGCACCGCCGGAGGACGCGGGAAGTTGCTCGGTCGGCAGGTCGAACGGACTCGAGGCGGTGCGCTCGATGCCGTCGCGGTCCGGGTCCCCTTGCTGCTTCGCTGTCACGATGGACAGCGTAAGGGCGAGCGGCAGATACGCGGTCCGGCGCGCCGCACCGGACCGCCGTGGCGCCGCCCGCACCGGCTTCCGTACCGTTTGCAGTCATGGGAGCAAGTCGGGTCAGGGTGTTGGCGGCCGTGTCCATCGTCGTCGCGGTGGCGGGCTGTGCCCGGTTCGACGACTCGGCGACGAGCCCGTTCACCCCCGCGCCGACCTTCGATGCGGGCGGCGAGGTCCGGCCCCGACCCCCGGGCACGCCCCCGACCAGCCCCCGCGGGCCCCTCCCGACCGTAGAGCCGGCGCCCTGCATCGACCCGGACCCCGCCGTCGTGATGACCTGCCTCGACACCACCGGCGGCATGGCCATGCTGCCCGGCGGCGATTCGGTACTGGTCACCGAGCGCCGCACCGGCCGCATCCTCCGCATCACCCCTGGCAAGCCCGCCGAGGAGTTCGCCCGACTCGACGTGGACGGCTCCTCCGACGGCGGCCTGCTCGATGTCGCGCTGTCGCCGACCTTCGTCGAGGACAACCTGGTGTACGCCTACGTCTCCACCCCCGGCGACAACCGGGTGGTGCGGGTCGCGCCTGGCGATGTGCCCAAGGACGTTCTGACCGGCATCCCGCGCGGATCCGTCGGCAACACCGGAGCCCTGACCTTCGCGGGCCCCAATGAACTACTGGTGCTCACCGGTAATGCCGGGAACCCCTCCGCCGCAACCGATCCCGGTTCGCTGGCCGGAAAGCTGCTCCGCGTGACCGCGCTTACCCCCGGACCGCCCGGGTCTCAGCCGTTCCCCCAGGTCGCCCTGTCGGGCATCGGCGGTGCGGGCGACGTCTGCGTGGACCCGACAGACCAGAACATCTGGGTGACCGACCGAACCCCGCTCGAGGACCGACTTCAGAAGGTCGCGCCGAACGGCGCGGCGGGCGTCCCGGTCTGGACCTGGCCGGACCGGCCCGGTGTCGCGGGCTGCACGGCGGGCGGCGGTTCGGTCGCCATCGCGCTGACCGCGGGCAGGGCACTCGCACTGCTCGACACCGATCCGCAGACCGGCGCCGTGACCGCGGCGCCCTCGCTGGTCGTGCAGGACCGGTACGGCAAGCTCGGCGCGGCCGCGCTCGGCGCCGAGAACACGATCTGGGTATCTACCGTCAACAAGGCCGACGGCCCCGGCAGCCCGTCCGACGACCGGGTGGTCAAGATCCCCGCACCGCAGGGCGGCGGCGGCTTCGACTGACGAAGGGGGCGCGGTTCCGCCGATCAGGACAACGCGAAATCGGGTGGTGCCGACTCGGCGAACGCGGAACCCACGTCACCGAGGAGCCCCGGCGCGGAGAGGTCGAGCTTGCGGCAGGACTCGAAGTCGAAATCGGCGAGCCGGGTCCACACGATGTTCGGACTGAACGACGACTCGTAGAAATAGGTCCCGGTCGTCAGATCCGCGAGCGTTCGCCAGATCGTCATCGAGATGTTCGGCCGGTCCGGGTCGGGCTCGCCGAACGGCTGCGCCGCGTTGCGCATCACGCTGAGCAGCGCCGCGTAGGAACGTTCGGCGGTCTCCGATGCGGGCAGCCGGTCGAGGTAGTAGCTGGCACGGACGAATCGGTCTGCGGCCTCGGTGGTGCCCGGCAAAGGCTGTGTTCCGCCGAATCCGGTGTACCCCTTTCGCAGTTCCAGTTGTTCGTCGTAGGGCGGCGAGTTCGTCATGACCGTGTTCGCACGATCGTGGTGCAACCGGACCGATCCGTCGATGTGCTCGATGATCAACGAGTCACCGGTCGCGTCCTCGAGCGCGAGGTGCACCGTCGCGCTGCGCCCTGAGCGCGGCTCGACGAGCGGCCGAATCTGGAAGGGCTGCGCCGTCATCAGTTCGATGCACTCGGCGACGGATGCACACCGGTCGAGAAAGACCTGCGCCCACATCGAGGCGGCCAGGGCGGGAACCCCGGCATCACGCGTGCCGAAGTCGGCCTCCGCGAGCCACAGGATGTGTGCGGCGAGACCGCGCTCGTTGATTCCGTCAGTCGTCGTCTGATCCCAGGTGGTGGTGACGATGCTGCCGTAGACCGCCGTCCACGACAGCGGATTCGGGTCGGCGTCGTGACCCACCCGGCGGGCGCCCCGCGGCAGTACCCAGAGGTTGGTGTCCATCTCCTCGCACCAGTCCATGTTCCGGCCCACCAGGACGCCGTGGCCACTACCGGTCCACAGTGCTCGTGTACACATCGCAACTCCTCACTTCACTCATTCGGCAGAAAGGTTTCCGTGTTAGCCGATGATCGGCTCAGGACGTGGTCTCCTGGTCGGCCCGTTGCACGGGCTCTGCCGTGGATGCGGGGGTCCGGCCGAGCAGCGAGGCGGTCAGCGGCAGGACCAGCACGGTGATCGCTCCCGCGGCGACGAGGATCGAGGCGTTGGACGCGGTCATCTGACCGGCGTTGACGGCGACCTCAGTGACCGCGACGATCAGCGGCAGTCCGGTCGCCGCGTACAGCGCCACCTGCCCCCGCTCGCGCACGGTCGGCTGCGGATCCTTGAGTTCCGGACCCCGGTCGAAGCGTTCGGCGAAGAAGACCGGCAGCCCGCGCACCAACAGGATCAGCACCAGGAACGCGAGCAGGACGCCCGGCGCGGCGGCCACGGCCTTGACGTCGATCGCCATGCCCGAGGTGACGAAGAAGATCGGGATGAGCAGCCCGAAGGCCAGCCCGTCCAGCTTCGCCTCCAGCTTCTCGTCGCCCGACGGCATCGCGCGGCGCAGGATGAAGCCCGCGGCGAAGGCGCCGAGGATGATGTCGAGATCGAAGATCGTCGCGACCGCGATCAGCGTGACCAGCAGCAGGATCGTCAACCGCACGGTCGTCTGCGCGGTGGTCTCCGAGCCGAGCCTGATGATCGAGGCCAGCTTCGAGCCCTCGCGTCGCAGGCGCGCCGGGATGAACGCGACTCCCACCGCCGCCGCCGCGAACGCCGCCAGCACGACCAGCGACGCGCCCGCACTCCGCGAGCTCAGCAGGATCGCCATCGCGATCACCGGGCCGAGTTCGCCGAAGGCGCCGTGGTTGAGAACGGTACGGCCCAAGCGGGTTCCGAGCATGCCGCTGTCCTTGAGGATCGGCAGCAGCGTGCCGAGCGCCGTGGAGGTCAGGGCGATGGCCACCGCGATCTCCGCGTTGATCGCGCCGGTGAGGCCGAGCAACCCGACCACCACGAAGGCCAGCACCAGGCAGGACAGCCAGGTGATCAGCGCCCGACGCCCGCCGCGGCCGGTCAGCTCACTGGTGTCGATCTCGTAGCCGGCGAGCAGGAACAGCATGCCGAGGCCGAGCTCGCGGAGCAGGTCGATCTCGCTGCCCATCACGGCGAGGTCGAGGACGTGCGGCCCGACGATGACGCCCGCGATCAGCAGCAGCACCACCTCCGGGACCAGCTTGCGCGGTACCAGTCCGGCGACCAGTGGGGCGACGACTGCGCAGAGCGCTATCCAGAAGAACGAAGCGGAGACTGAGGGCACCGCCTGATTCTGCTAGACGGGGACCACCATCGACGGCAGGACCCGCACGCCGTGTCGGCTCAGGAGCAGGCCGCGATGACCATGTCCTTGACCTGGGCCGGGTCGGCCTGGCCTCGGGTCGCCTTCATGACGTCGCCGACGATCTTTCCCGCCGCGGCGACCTTGCCGGAACGGATCTTCTCGGCGATGTCCGGGTTGGCGGCGAGGGCCTCGTCGACGGCGGCCTTGATCAGGGTGTCGTCGCGGACCACGACCAGCTCGGGATGGGCGGCAACGACCTCGTCGGGGTCGCCCTCACCGGCAAGAACGTGGTTGACGACCTGACGCGCCTGCTTGTTCGCCAGGGTGCCGTCGGCGACGAGCGCGATCACGCGTGCCAGCTGCGCCGGCGTGATCGGCAGCTCGGCCAGCGTCACGCCGCGGGTGTTGGCCTGCTGCGAGAGGTATGCCACCCACCATGAGCGCGCCGCGTCCGCGGGGGCGCCCGCCTCGGTCGTCGCGATGACCAGTTCCAGTGCACCGGAGTTCACCAGGTCGCGCATCTCCTCGTCGGAGACGCCCCAGTCGGCCTGGATCCGAGCGCGGCGGATCCACGGCAGCTCGGGCAGCGTGCCGCGGAGCTCCTCGACCCACTCTGCGCTCGGGGCGACGGGCTCGAGGTCCGGCTCCGGGAAGTACCGGTAGTCCTCCGCGGTCTCCTTGCGGCGCCCGGCGGAGGTGGTGCCGTCGGCCTCCTGGAAGTGCCGGGTCTCCTGGATCACCTCACCGCCCGAGCTGAGCACGGCGGCCTGGCGACGCATCTCGTAGCGGACGGCCACCTCGACGCTCTTGAGGGAGTTGACGTTCTTGGTCTCGGTGCGGGTGCCGAGCTCCTTGGCGCCGATCGGCATCAGCGAGATGTTCGCGTCGCACCGCATCGACCCCTGGTCCATCCGGACGTCGGACACGTCGAGCGACTTGAGGAGATCACGCAGCGCGGTGACGTATGCGCGGGCGACCTCGGGGGCGCGCTCGCCCGCACCGGAGATGGTCTTGGTGACGATCTCCACCAGCGGGACGCCAGCGCGGTTGTAGTCGAGCAGCGAGTGGCTGGCGCCGTGGATCCGGCCGGTGGCGCCGCCGACGTGCAGCGACTTACCGGTGTCCTCCTCCATGTGCGCGCGCTCGATCTCGACCCGCCAGGTGGTGCCGTCGTCGAGCACCACGTCGAGGTACCCCTCGGTGGCGATCGGCTCGTCGTACTGCGAGATCTGGTAGTTCTTCGGCTGATCCGGGTAGAAGTAGTTCTTCCTGGCGAAGCGGCCCCACGGGGTGATCGAGCAGTTCAGCGCGAGTCCGATGCGGATGGCGGACTCGACCGCCGACTGGTTGACCACCGGCAGCGAGCCAGGAAGGCCCAGGCAGACCGGGCACACCTGGGTGTTCGGCTCGGCGCCGAAGGCCGTGGGGCACGGGCAGAACATCTTCGTCGCGGTGTGCAGCTCGACGTGTACCTCCATGCCCATGACGGGCTCGAAGCGGGCGAGCACCTCGTCGTAGTCGAGAAGGTCAGTACTTGTCGCCACCCGGCCGGCTGCAGTCATGGTCACGAGTTTATGCGCCCCGCTTCGGCAGCAGCAGATCGGCCAGGTTGTCGATCTGCTCGTGCACATCCGGCCAGGGGTCGCGGGCCTTGTTGAGCCGCAGTGCCACCATGCCGTGCGTCGCGCTCCACAGGTGCATCCCGAGCATCACCGTCTCCTTCGCGTCCGCAGGCAGCTCCAGGTACCGCCCGACCTCCTCCGTGATGAGCAGGATCGCGCGGTGCGCGTGCGAGTCGGCCAGATTCTCGCCTGCCTGATGACGCAAGTTGGAGACGAACAACACCCGGTAGTGACCCGGATTGGCCAGCCCGTAGCCGACGTAGGCATGCCCCATCGCCCGCAGCCGGGCGCCCGGGTCATCCCCCGCCGCCTCGGCGGCCGCCTGCAGCACGGCGGCGAACTCCTCGAATCGGAGCTGCTTCACCGCGAGGTGGAGCTCCTCGCGATCGGCGAAGTGCAGATAGATGGAGGTCGGTGTGACGCCGACGCGCCTGGCGACGCCGCGCAGCGACACCGCGTCGACATCGCCGGTCTCGCCAAGCATCTCCGCGGCGGCGGCGAGGATGTCCGTTCGCAGCGACTCGCCCGCGCCCCGCCTGGACGGCGTGCGCTGGGCCTTCTTCCTCGTCGAAATCACGCGAGCCACCTTAGTCGCGGGCGGTCGGGACGGGGCACTCCGCATTGACACGCGTAGGGCTACGCCTGTTAATTTACACCCGTAGCGCTACCCGATCCGGCACGGCGCGTCCGCACAGGAGGACCGATGGCCGGTACCGGCTCGCTCACCGACGTTTCCGAGAAGTCCGCCGCAGAGTCGACCGCCATCCACCCGACCGCGACGCTGATCACGGTCTGCATCGGGATGTTCATGCTGATGCTGGACATGACGATCGTCGCGGCCGCGCTGGCCAACATCCAGTCCTCCCTCGACGCCTCCCTCAGCGGCTTGCAGTGGGTGGTCGACGCGTACACGCTGCCTGTCGCGGCGCTGCTGCTGACCGCGGCCACCCTCGGCGACCGGCTCGGCCGACGCCGCCTCTACATCGCGGGCATGGCGATCTTCACCATCACCTCACTCGGCTGCGCGCTGGCGGGCGACATCGTGACACTCAACGTGGTGCGCGCGGTCCAGGGCGTCGGCGCGGCGCTGCTGTTCGGCGTCTCCCTGCCCCTCGTCGCCGCGGCCTTCCCCGATCCGATGAAGCGGGCAAGGGCGATCGGCATCTACGGCGCGGTGATGGCATCGGCGACCGCCGCAGGTCCCCTGGTCGGCGGGGCCCTCGTCACGGCGATCGGCTGGGAGTGGATCTTCCTGATCAACGTCCCCATCGGCATCGTCGCCGTGGCGTTGGCGTACCGGTACGTCACCGAATCCCGTGCGGACAGTGCGGCGCCTGCGGACTGGGCGGGCACGGGGCTGCTGACCCTCGCGCTCCTGCCAGGGGTGCTGGCGCTGATCGAGGGCAACGAGTGGGGCTGGTCGTCCACCCGGGTGATCGCCCTCGGCGCCACCTCGATCGCCGGGCTGCTCGCCTTCATCGCCTGGGAGCTACGTGCCGCGCATCCGATGCTCGACCTTCGTCTTGTCGTCCGGCCCGCCTTCGCGGCGAACGCGCTCGCGGCCTTCGCGGGCGCCGGAACCCTTGTCGCCGCAACGAATTTCCTGGCGCTTTACTTCATCAATACGCTCGGCCACGACCCGTTCCAGGCGGGTCTGCGGGCGCTGCCGCTCACCCTGTCCGCTCTCGTCGTCGCCCCGCCGATCGCCGTGCTGCACGACCGCCTGCCCGCGAGGTGGTCGCTGCCGGTCTCGATGGCGGTGGTCGCGGTGGGGCTGTGGCTGTGCACCGGCGCGGACGCGTCCACCACGTGGACGCACTACATCGCCGGGTCGATCCTCGGCGGCGCCGGACTCGGCGCGGTCACCGTGATCGCCTCGCAGTCCGCGCTGACCTTCGTCGACGTGGACCGGGCCGGCATGGCCACGGGCGCGGTCAACACCGCCCGCCAGGTCGGCATCGTGGTCGGAGTGGCCGGCCTCGGCGCGGTCTTCTCGCACGCGGTCGCCACCGAGGCGGGCGCCGGGCTCGCCGCGCTGAGTGTCGGGACGATGACCGTCTCGGTCCCGGACGAGCAGGCCGACATGCTGACCGAGGCGCTCAGTTCCGGTGCCGGACAACGGGTCATCGAGTTCGTCCCCGATCAGTTCGCCGTTGCGGTGCCCGCGCTGTCCGAACTGGCTCGCGGGGCGACCGCGCAGGGACTGGACGCCGTGATGGCGACGAGTTCGGCGATCGCGGCCGTTGCCGCCCTCGCGGTTTTCGTGCTGCTGCGGATCGGGCGGCGCTGACCGGGACTCACCCGAAGATGACCCGCATCTCCTGATACCGGTGCGCGGGCACGGACTTGTGGTCGACGAGCGCCTCGTCGAAGCCCACCCGCACGATCTCCGTTCCGTGCAGCGCCACCATGTGGCCCCACTCCCCGTCCGCCACCAGATCGGTGACCGCCATGCCGAGCCTGGTCGCGAGGACACGATCGAACGCGGTCGGCACGCCGCCCCGCTGGATGTGGCCCAACACCGTCGCCCTGGTCTCGATTCCGGTGCGCTCCTGGATGATCGGTGCCAGTAGCTCGGCGATCCCACCGAGCCGCGGGCGGTCGAAGCCGTCCATGCCCTTGGTCGAGTGGGCCTGCGTCATGTCCGGCAGGGTGAAGCCCTCCGCGACGACCACCATCGGCGACCGGCCGCGTTCGCGGACGCTGTTCACCCACAAGCAGATCTGCTCGATGCTCTCGGGCTGTTCGGGGATCAGGATCGCGTGCGCGCCGCCAGCCGTCCCCGAGTGCAGGGCGATCCACCCGGCATTGCGCCCCATCACCTCGAGCACCATGCACCGCTTGTGCGAGTTGCCGGTGGTCCGCAGCCGGTCGATCGCCTCCGTCGCGATCTCCACCGCGGTGTCGAACCCGAAGGTGTAGTCGGTCTGGTCGAGGTCGTTGTCGATGGTCTTCGGGACCCCGACGATCCGGATGCCCTCGTCGAACAGGCGCTGGGCCGCGGCGGCGGTGCCCTCGCCACCGATGGCCACGACGGCGTCGACCCCGAGCCGTTCCATGGTGCGGGCGATGTTCTCCGCCCCACCGTTCGGTCCCTGGTACGGACCGATGCGGCTGGTCCCGAGAATGGTGCCGCCCTCGTGCGAGAGTCCGCGGACACGGCTGCGGTCCAGTGGCATCGCGTCGCCCTCGACCAGACCGCGCCACCCGTCGAGGAACCCGACGAACTCCTGCCCGTGCACCTCGGAGCCCTTGAGCACTGCCCCCCGGATCACCGCGTTGAGGCCGGGGCAATCGCCGCCGCTGGTCAGAATGCCGATCCTCGTCATCGTCATCGCCCGTTCTGCGTGCAGGTGGATGCGCTCAGTGTCCCACTGCATCCTGCCCCCGCCCGGCGGTTCGGGCACGCCGGCGGGTCAGCCGGGGGTGACCAGTCCCGTCTCGTAGGCCAGCACCACGGCCTGTGCCCGGTCCCGCAGGTGCAGCTTGCCGAGCACCTTGCCGACGTGCGTCTTGACGGTCTGCTCGGCCACGAAGAGCGACTCCGCGATCTCGACGTTCGACAGCCCGCGGGCGATCAGTTCCAACACTTCCCGTTCGCGCGGCGTCAGCGCCGCGAGCTGCGCAGGCTCGCGCCGCGCGGGCGCGCGCCTGCTGGTGACGTCGGCGATGAGCCTGCGGGTCACGGTCGGCGCGAGCAGGGCCTGCCCGTCCGCCACCACCCGGACCGCCCGGATCAGTTCCTCGGCGGGGGCGTCCTTGAGCATGAAGCCGCTGGCGCCGACGCGCAGCGCCTCGTACACGTAGTCGTCGATGTCGAAGGTGGTGAGCATCAGCACCCGGACCGGCTTGTCGAACGAGACCGACAGGATCTGCTGTGCCGCCTCCAGGCCGTTGAGGTTCGGCATCCGCACGTCCATCAGGACGACGTCCGGGCGAAGGCGCATCACCTCGTCGACCGCGACCTTCCCGTCCGGGGCGTCGCCGACAACGCTGATGTCGGGCTGGGCGCCGAGAAGTGCGCCGAAACCCTGACGCACCATCGCCTGATCGTCCGCAATGAACACCGTGATCGCCACCCGGTCACCCTATGCCGGGGACCGCGGGGATCCGCGCCAGCACCTCGAATCCGCCGTCGGGGCGTGGCTGCGCGGTCAGGCTCCCGCCCACCGACGAGGCCCGATCACGCATGCCGGTGATGCCGTGTCCGCCGGCATGATCGGCGACCACCGACGGAGCGACACCGACGGGCGGGGCGTTGACCACCGCCAGCGTGGCGAGGCCCCCGTCCCGGCCGAGGGTGACGCGAACCGGCGCCCCAGGGGCGTGCCGGGCCGCGTTGGACAGTGATTCCTGCAGGATCCGGTACATCGTCAGGCCAGCCGAATCCGACAACCGTTCGGGCATCCCGATCCGGTCCACCTGCACCTGCATGCCCGCCCGCTTGCTGCCCTCGACCAGCTCGTCGATCCGGTCGAGGCCGGGCATCGGGGCGTCCTCAGCGAGTTGGCCGTCGCTGCGGAGCACACCGAGCATGCCCCTGATCTCGTTGAGAGCGTCGCGGGCCGTGGCGCCGATGGATTCGAACTCCGCCCGTGCCGCGGGCGAGACGTCGTCGACCCGGTACGGCGCGCTCTGCGCCTGCACCACGACCAGCGACATGTGGTGGGCGACGACGTCGTGCAGGTCGCGGGCGATGCGCGCCTTCTCCTCGAGGATCGCCCGGCGCGCCCGCTCTACCTCGTTGACCTCCTCCTGCCTGGCGAGCTCGCGCCTGGAGAGCACCAGCCAGCGGATCAGCAGCCCGAACAGCACCAACGCGGTGAGCCCGACCGCCCAGCCCCTGCCGTCCGTGCCGGGCGCGTCGGCGAGGAAGAGCAGCACCGTCGACACCCAGGCCACGCCGACCACGGGGATCGGTGCCCGCATGCTGACCGCCACCAGCAACACCATCATGACCATCACGTGGACCACCTGCCACGGGAAGTCGTACCCGTCGGCCCGGTCGAAGACGATCGGGATCACCAGCGCCCCCGCGGCCGAGATCGCCCACCCCAGTGCCGGATTCGCCCGCACCAGCAGCAGGGGAAGCGCCGCGAGACCGGCGATCACCGGCTGAACCCCGGCAGGCACGTGGTGGGTCAGCTGCAGCGTCGGCCAGGCGATGGCGAAGAGCACGCCGGTGACTATCGCGATGAAGATGTCGACCCACTGGCTGGAGCTCAGCCGCTTCAGTCGCGGGGCCGCCGCCACCGCGGCGTCGTTCGCGACCTTCTTGAGCGCACGATTTGTCTTACTCACATCCAGAACAGTAGGAACCGCGACCCGAAAAGTCCTCATACTGCGGGGTGAGACCGGCGCGGCACCACGGTATGAGGGCGTCGCGCCGACGCCTCCAGCGTGGGTACCCGGGAACCACGCTGCGGGGTGATGTGCCCGGGTCCTGCGGATTCCTAGCGTTTTGATCCATGCGGAAGACGACCTGGACAGCGCTGACGGTGGCCGCGGCGGCCACCATGACGACCACCCTGATGGCCGATCCGGCCGCGGCAGAGCAGCCGCGTGAGAGCACCCCAACCGCGGCCGCGATCGCCTCGATCACCACCGCCGACCACGCGGCGCCCGCATCGTCGATCCCGGCGGACTTCGCCGCCACGATGGGCTACCGCCCTGCCGTCGAATCCGGGATGCTGGTGAACCCGACCGGCGAGTGCTCCTCTCCGGTCACGCTGCCCGTGGAGTTCGAGACCGCCTGCAAGGCCCACGATCTCGGCTACGACCTGCTGCGCTACGCGGACCGCCACGGCGCGGCACTCGGGCCGTGGGCGCGGAAAAGCCTTGACGCGCAGCTTGACCGGCGAATGCACAGCGCCTGCGACGCGCGCACCGTCGACGCGGCGCGGACCTCCTGCTACGTGATGGCGAACATCGCGTCCACCGCGGTGACCTCGAACTCCTGGCGGCAGGGATATGTCGCACCGCGACCCGAGCCGATGACCGGCTACGCGCTCGCGGGCGGAGTTGGAGCCGTGCTGATCGTCGGCGCGGTCGCGGCCACCAATCGGCGCGGGCGGGTCACCGCAGGCGCGGTCACGCCGGCCGGATCGGTGCTCGCATGACCGCCGTGATGGATCGGCCCGCCGCGACGGTGGACGTCGCCGCCGTCGCGCTGCCCCGGGTGCTCACCAGCGTGGCCGTGACCTCGATGGTCGCGGTCTCGCTCGCACCCTCCCTGCTCCCCCGAAGCGCCGTGGTCCAGGCGATCCTCACCGGGCTGCTCGCGGCGCTCGGCTGGGGTCTGGCGACCGCGTGGCATCACCGGCCCCGCAGGCGCGGGGCCGCCCGTCCGGCGCCGTCGCGGGATTCCGCGCGGCTGCTGGTGCTGCTGGCCTGCGCGGTGACCGTGGCCGCGGCGATGCTGCTCGCCGATCACTGGCAGGATTCGTTGCGCGTCGCGATGGGCGTACCGACGGTCGGCGCCGGCCATTGGGCACAGGTGGTCGCGGGCGGCGCCGCGATCGCGCTGACCCTGGCGGCCGGGGCGAGCGCCGTGTCGGCCGGTATCCGTCGACTCGGCGCGCTCCGCTCGGCCGCGGTCGTCGCCGCGCTCGCGATCGCGACGCAGTTCTGGGCCGGACCCGCGCTCTGGCAGTCGCGGGCCCAGTCGTACCACGCGGCTAACGCGACCGTCGACACCTCACTGCGGCAACCGGTTTCGCCGTCGATCTCCGGAGGCCCCGGCTCGTTGACGTCATGGGACTCGCTCGGCGCGCAGGGGCGCAAGTTCGTCGCGGCCGGGGCCGCCTCCGGCGCGGTGCGCACCTACGCCGGCATCGACAGCGCCCCCGACCAGGACGCCCGGGTCCGCCTGGCCGTCCGCGAACTGGAACGCGCGGGCGGCCTGACCAAGTCCACCGTCTTGGTGGCCGTGCCCACCGGGTCCGGGTGGATCGACGGCAACGCCGCGCAGGGTCTCGAGCAACGCTTCGGCGACGATGTCGCCCTCGTCGGGGTGCAGTATTCGAGCGCCCCCAGCTGGGTGACCTTCCTGTTCGATCGCGACGCGGCCGAGCAATCCGCGCGAGCGTTGTTCACCGCGGTCTCGGACCGGATCTCGCTGCTGCCCGTGGGGGAACGCCCCCGGCTGTACGTCTACGGACAGAGCCTCGGCGCGGTGGGCGCGAGCTCGATCTTCCTGGACGAGGAACTCGGCGAGCGGGCCTGCGGCGCCCTCTATGCGGGCCCACCCGCCGGATCCGCCCGCACCGCGGGGGCGACGGTGCTGGCGAACTCGTCCGATCCGGTGGTGCGGTGGTCGCCTCGACTGTTGCTGCACCCGCCGGCGCTGGACGGGACGCGGGCCGATGCGCCCCGGCCGGGCTGGCTGCCGATCGTCAGTTTCGTGCAGACCAGCGTCGACCTGCTCTCCGCCCTCGACGCCCCGGCCGGGCACGGCCACCGGTACGGCACCGACCAGGGCACCGCCCTGCCCGACGGCGGCTGCGCCACCGGTATGGCCCACGCATGACGTCGACCGCCGGCATCGCAATCTTCTTACCGACGAAGGCGGCAACCACTAGGGCTGATGCTCGGCAGTTCCAGCGGCTCGGGCGACGAACCGCCACTCGCAGCTCGCACCGGCGGTCACTCACGACCACGACGCCCTACTGGGTCTGATCAGCTGCGACCTTTTCACCCTCAGCAGGTCGCCGGTCTGTTAGACACGGAGCACGAACACTATGAGTGTCCGGACCACCAACCGGGTCAGACCTGCCGATATAGGCTTCCCTATAGAGCGAGTGGAGAAAGCGACTTCATCATGGATATGGATCGCGATCAGCTCTGCCGCAAGCTCGCGCGCGACAAGGCCCGCGAGAAGGTGGCGCGGATCAACTACCTTCGGCACCTGCGTCAGCTCTACGAGTCGGGACTGACCCAGGTTGCTCTGGCAGAGGTCGAGAACGTGAGCCAGCCAACGATCAGCGACCTCCTCAGGCGAGCGCGCGTCGAGGCTCCGGACGTGCGGCCCGGCACGCACGGTGGGACTGCGTACGAGATCGCCGCCCGATATGCCGCAGGGGAGATGACCGTGCCACGGTCCGTCGGGAACTGATCGAGTGGGCATACGAGAAGCCGGGCGCTCCCAATCCCTTCCCCTACGCCAATGACGTCCCGCCGATCAGGGAGGGTGGGTTCAACAATCAGGTTGGCCGCGCCCTCGACGAGGGACTCCTCGCGGATGAGGACTACGACGCCGTGCTCGACGCCCTGGCCGACTGACCTGTGGCGACTCCTGAGCAGATCGAGGCCCGCCGCGCCTGGCTCGCCTCGCTTTCAGAAGAAGACGGCCCCCTGACCGCGGCGCCGGGCATCGTGATCGTGGACGTGGAAGCGCCGCAGGAAGTCGCGGCCGAGCGCATCGTCTCCCGATGGCGTCAGGGCTTCCTGGCGGCAGCAGCCGAGCCAGCCAACCCCGGCGCACAGTTGGGAGGCCGCTGGATCCCTCGCGCCGCCGTCGACGGCCTGTTCACCGACCTTCGGAACCATGACAGAGGCGCTGCACGGAAAGTCCGTCACCGAGGTCAACGCCCGTGAAGTCAGCAAGGAATCCCACTCGGTCGGTCTACCGGTCAAAATTGAGGGATACGCCGAACTCAAGGACAGTCATGCCACAGCCGCCGGCCGATCAACCCAGGGAACCAGGCCCATCCCCAGCGGGTCCGCCTCCGCACGTATCAAGCAACAGTCGAACGTCCAGGGCAGGGGTACGCCTCTTGTTTGCGATGCTCCTAGGTGTCGGAACTGTCGCGGTGATGGTTCTCCTCGCCTTTTCGGTGTCGAACGAACGATTGCGGTTGGCATTTTTCTTCGTTGCCTGCCTGCTCGCGGCGGCGGTCGTCCTCGTCCTACCTCCCCATTGGCGCAAACGCTTGGGGCCTCCGACTGCAGTTTTCATCGCCGCCGCCTCGGCGTTGTCTGTCTTCCTCGTCAACCCACAACAACCCGGCCCACAGGAGCCGAAGGTAGACACACAGGAGATGGCGAACGCGATCCTGATCGGCCCGTTCGACCAGAGACTTCCACAGTCAGTAACCGTGGCTGATCCTGTGGAATGGGGCACCAGGGACGCGAGCGCAATCAAGAATCTCGCCGTCGTCAAAGTGGAGCTGACTTCGACAAATTACGGTGGCCACACGGCCGGTAAGGACGCCGGAACTGCTCAAATAGAGATCTATCCGACCCCCGAAGACGCTGCGGCGCGTGGCCAAGTTCAGTACGACTGGCGCAGCGGTAGAGAGGAAGCTTCCCGCGAGGGGCAACCCGATCCTGACGTTGGCAAAAATACCCCCGAAATGTGGTGCTTCATAAATGACGGAGGGACAACCAGCAGCAGCCAGTGGCTCTGCGGAGGCTACCGCGGGCACGCATACGTTCAGATCTACATGCCGCACGGCAACCTAACTCAGATCGCGTATACCAACGCTCAGGCAATCCAGTCCGCGATGCTCCGCTACGCGGAAAACAAGGAGAAGCTCGCGACCGAGCCACGGTAACCGGAGTCGAGTGGGTCGACCCACCGTTGCCACACTTGGTGTCGCAGTAGCTCGTACTTCATTCCGGTCGGAACGAGGTCGGGGTGGCGGGGTCTTCGTGCCACCCGTTCCGGTATCTCCTAAACCGCCCGCCCGGAATCGAAGCTTTGACGGCTCGGCTGTGGGCTGCGGCTAAAGCCTACTGCTTCGAGCAGATGATGCGTCAGGAGGTTCTGTGTGTATTGAGATGCTCCTGCGCCGTGTACCGCATGAAAGGGAGCGACGAACTCTTGGCAGACGCGAGCGCGGCTGAATCCCTGGGCGAATGCCGCCCTACCTGTGTGACGCGCGGGAGAGATGAAGACTTTGGGCGCACAGGTGGTGTGGGCAGCATCGAGCATCTCCCCAAGCTACTCCCCGGTTACCGGCCCTTTCGGGTCGACGAAGTTGATGCTGTCCGGTGCTCCGTGCCCGATCATCACTACGTGGCTGATCGTTCCCGCGTTGACATTTCACCATTCTTCGAGTTCAGATAGGTGCGAATACTCAGTTTATGAATATCATTGTCGGGAAGCAAAATTCGTAGAAAGTGCAGAATGCTTTTCGCGAGAGGGTCAAGCAGCGTCTGTCGGTCTTGAGGTCGCCAATGCGCAGTAATAAAAATCCCAACGATCCCGGCGAACGTGACAAACCGCAACGGTTGTAGTTTCGCTGGTAAGGTCGTCAACGATTATTTGATCGTCCACTGATGCCAAGGACCCGCCTTGGCCTTAGCGCATACGGTGCTTTGACAGCTCCGCCCAGCCGCGCGGCCGACACGAAGACGTTGTCTCCTTCTGCATACTTTGACATCGCCCATTCCTACCCTGTCTGCCGGTTGAAGAAGCCCGGTGGCAATCGTGGTGACGAAGATGGAGTTTCACGATGCGACTGCCACCCACAAATCAGCTGAGCGGAATGATCACCGACGTGACCATCGGCAGTGTGAGTGGCCACGGTAAAGGTCAAGGTCGATGGCGGCGAGCAGATCGTGACCGCCTCGATCACAAACGAGGCCGGTCGAGGAACTCGGACTGAAGGTGTGGACCATTTTCAGGTTGGCACGCGAGGGCGCCAGCGGATCCACGACACGATACGGCGCCGAATCCCCCGGCTTGTGCTGGCCCAGCCGTCCATCTGCCCGGGCACGCGGTGACGTCACGGACCCGCACTTCGATCACGCCCGCGACGTTGTGTTGAGAGCCGTTCCAGCCCCTTGAAGCACAACCGATTTAGCATACCGATAACAGAGATTATGTCAGGCATACCCTGACGACCGTGAACCCGCTGGCGTGCGAGCTGTTCACTGCGGCTTCGCGATGCCCTGCCCGCCAGCCTTGCGATGAAAGGCAGGGGACGGGCCGGTCGCCGCAGAGTGGTCCAGTTCCCAGCTCAAAACCGCCCACTGCTGCACGCCCGCTCTCAGCGGTAGCTACATCGGCGCCGCGGCAAAGCTTCGTGCAGTCGTCGGCCGTCAGACCGAGTTCGGCGCCGACTTGCAGGTGCTCGGCCCACGGGCTGCCCGCGATTGCAGCGGTACAAGCGTAGAATTCGCCGACGATATCGAGATCAAAGGGACGTTCTGCCTTGCGAATATGGTCGAGCTCCACTGCCGCCCGATGTCGGTCGGCGGAGCTGGCAGCGCGTTCAAAGCGTCCCTTCGCCTCCATCTTCGCGCAGAAGTAGCTGGAAATCAGATCGGCGTCGTCTCTGGCCATCACCCAGTCCGGCCTAACCAATTGCCGGCTCGCCCCGCAGAACCTTGCGGGCGATCGCCTCGGGATCGCCGTGCAGCGCAACGAGAACGCGAACCCGTTCCACATTGTACGGATCTGTCGTCCACACGCTCACATGCTGCAGCTCGGCGAGCGTGGCCCCGCGCTGCGATCGAGCACTGTGATGGTCATCGCGGCCGCACTGCTGGTCATCCCGGTGGTGGCCGGCCTGACTGTGGTGGCCGCTCGTGCGCCGGCGCGTCTAGCCGACGCCTTGCGCGTTTGGGAGTCGGCCGCGCGACATCTGCGACAGGCTCTTGATGGTGCCTGCCTCGAGTCCGGGCCACGGTTGCACGTGCGGACGGCATCGGGCCGAAAACGAAAACGGTCGTTGCGGCCCCAAATCCGAAGCGGTCAGGTTAGTCAGAACCAGTGGCAGCGAGGCCTTGGTCAGCCCGTATGTCGATCAGTACCTGCATGGAAGATGCTCGTCTGGGGCGCGGAAGGAAGATTGTCCGGCTTGAGTCCGGCGTCAAGCGTTGATAACAGCAAAGACGGGTTGACCGTCCACGACACGGTGCTCGACTCTCCGAAGACAGCTGATTTCAGTAGTGCTGACTCGAACGCCAACACCTCACTCAAGTAGGGGATTTCAGCTAGGCCATTCGACGTGGACTCGATAGCGCTTCGCAGATACGTGCAGAACTGATGTCCCTCAATCGCTGCATAAGATTGAGCCGGAGCCACGGTGCTGTATTGCTCAAGAAGTTCACGGGTTAGGCGCGACCCGAGGTGCATCAGCAGCAACATGACGGTGTATCTGAGGGTCTGCGCTATGCACCCGAGACGAGCATCGTTGACAAGCTTTCTGTAGATGTCGAGGCCGGGATCACCGGCCAGCGCGGAATAGGTTGAATTCTCCGATGTTTGGCCACGGCGGGCCTTCGGACCAAGTCCCACTGCGGTATGGAGTGTCTGCTCCCAGGATTCCACCGTGGCGATGTCACTACTACTGAGTATGTGCGACTGGGGCGCCCTCAGATCGCCCGGCGAGACAGCGAAGTGGCCAGACGGCACCAGTCTCCAGAGCGCACGCAATGTGTCCAGTTGCTCTCGCACCTGGTCAACTCCCATACGATCAGCCTGTTGGGGCATGACCTCGTAGATGAGGGCGCGTAAGGCACTGAGCCGAGGCATGATCTCGGCGGTGCACTCTATGAGCGCTTCGGGGATCGGGCCGCTATGGGCATCAAGCCATACCCCATCCATGGTGCTGCCGCCGGCAAGGTGCACTTCCCATACCCTGTCGAGCGGGATGCGATCGAGGACCTTCTGTAGTTCTGCGCGGCCGTTGACGTGATTACACCAGAGGTTGTGCAGGTCGAGCAGGATCCCGGCATCTGCGTTCTCGGAAACGCGGCGGAAGAAAGTGCCGTCGTCCAGAGGTCCGTATCGGTACCGCAGGTAGTTGACTCCGGTTTCGAACGCGACGGGACGGCCAAGTCGTCTGCGGTACTCGCCGATACGAGCCGTAGCGACGCGGACCGTTTCCTCTGATTGCAGGGGCGGCAGAAGGAAGCCGGTCTCATGGACGCCCGATGCCGTCCGCACGCGCATGAAGCTCAAATGTTCGCTGATCCATACAGGATCTAATAGGTCGACAGCGTCCCGAAGCAGGGGGAAGTAGTCGACAGGGTCCAGCGTGGATCCCGCGAAGGGTTGCCCGACGCCGTGAAGGAGCACAGATGGCGCAAGCCCGTCTATCTCCGCGAGACGTTCCGACGGCATGTCGTAACGCCACATCCCGTGGACGCGAGTGCGCACCCACAGAGTCTGCGGCTCCAGTTCGAGGACAGGGGGAGAATCCGAATCCTCGGCGTACAGCGGGCGGAGGGCCGGAAAGTAGACCAGCCCGACCCCCAGCCGACCAGGTACAACGTCAGAATGTCGGTCCGACAACATTCGGCGAAACATCCAGGGTATCTGGATCAACGATGAACTCGTCGATCACGTGAAAGTCGAGGATGTGCCCCGAGGTACACCCACGGCATCCGAGCTTGTCCATCACGTTCGCCCGGATCTTCTCGGTCTTGTCAAGATCATATGCGATCTCACGAGTGACGTGAATCCGTACAACTTTCGGAAGGAGTGGTTGAGGATTCAGCTCAGTCATAACCGGCCTCCATCGTTTCAACCGGGCCAACTGGCCCGGTATAGCGGCATTGCGTCCTGTTCACATCAAGACCGGTCTGATTCCATCATTCCTGGCCGAGGGGCGTTTGTCACCGATCATTAGCCTTCATAATCGACCCGGCCGGGATCGACCCGGCCGGGATCGACCCGGCCGGGGGTCAGATTGACACCATGATGTCCGCGCCTGGGACGTCTACCCGCAGATCTGCCCTCGATGCTGTGGTCATCGCTGTTGCACGCACTCTGTACCAATGCCGCGGCGCAGCACCCTCGCCCACGAGTTGGCTGACGTGATCTTCGAAGGCTCGATCGACAAGCCGAATGTGACCTCGAACAGTCCCGAGGAAGGCCGAGCCAACGCCTTCGCGCGGCATCTTCTCGTTTCTGTCCAGGGGGGTCGTGGTGCCTCCGTGGACCTCGGCACCCGCTCTAAGGTCGTCCAGTTGTTCGAGTTCTCTCCTGCCCGGGCCACTACGCGATGCAGCAGGCACCCATTCGAGTAGCGCACTACTCGCGACAGGGGTTGCACGAGAAAATATTCTGCAGACGTGATCACAGCCGTTGGGCGTAACGAATGAACGAACGACGAGGAGGATCCGATGACCGCAACCCAATCTCGACCCGGCCACCCTGCATTCGACGAGGCGATCGGACTTCTAACGAAGACGCTCACCAAGGGCCGATCCGACCAACCGCCGACCGAGCCTTCTGGCGATGCCGTTACCCACGTGGAAGCTCTTGCCGAACTGTGTATGTACTCGCAAGCGCTGCCAGTTATGACACCGCAGCTGGTCGATGGACTCAATGCAAACCTTCCGAGCGTGATCCAGGAGCTTGCGCAACTGCAGCCAGCGCGAAAAGGGTTCTTGCAGGAGTTTGCCCAGTCAACCATGGACGGCAACCACGCCCGTAAGAGCGCCGAGAATCCGTTCGCCACTACCCCGGGAGAGCGGCCAGCGACTCTCGAGGAGCTTCTCCGGCAGGATTTAACCGGACCCGAGCGCAACCCCGTCGCGCTTGTTGCATTGGCAGTCTCAGCGATGGCCTTCGGCTACGCCGTCGGGCATACATGGGCGAAGTAGGAGTGTTTAGGATGAATACGCAACTTACCCCCTCGCAATTGGACACCTTCATTCCAAAATGGCCACCCTTCTGTTCGCTGCCCAATTCCGGCAACGGCCTGGGGAAACCGCCACTCTGTCCGCCGTGGTACGTAATTGACGCTCTGTACCAGCGCCCCGATGTTCGGGCTGCGGTCTCGCAGGTGGCACCCCAAATCGCGACCCAGCTCGCGGCGAATCCTGACGCGGTGCAATCAATAAACGACATCGCGGGCCAACCACTATTGACCGACGATGAACCCGATGAGCGGAATCTGGCGATTGCAATCGGCATTGCCGCTGCCGGCTACGCCGTTGGGGTGGCGATGGGGTTGGCCTCGCGACCAAAGTAGCTCCATCTAGGAGGTCACCGACATACCGGCTCCGAGCTGGGCGGCACCGAGCCGCCCAGCTGCTCGGCGGGCGGCACTGACATCCAGGCTGTACCGACGCCATAGACCGCGGCTACGCCATACCTGCTGCCGCCGAGATCAGCATTCCTGACGCGACTGTAGCGATGCGCCACATGCCAGTTTAGAGTCGCCGGACCGCTCGCCGCTGGGGATGTCGACCCGCGAAGCTGTATCGGTGGCAGCGTTCGGTGCCGCAAGCCGGTCTCACCACAGTGCACCTTCTGGCCGGTCCTGTTTGACGATCGTCAAACAAGGCACATCCCAGCGACTCAGGGAAGATCGCGGCCTGCGAAAACACACGCTCGGTTGTTCGGTTTACCTGTCCTGCATGTCAGTCCGAGGTAGGTGGCCCGTGACGGACGGACCTGAGCGAATCGGGCCGCGAACAACCGATGCAACATCTCGCCAGACCACCCGATCGACGCACCCACTGGCGCTTCTGTCGCCCGATGGCGGCGGTGGCAAATCTGAGCCTCCCCGAGCCGCACGCAGAACGGAAGCCCGGGGAGGTACGTCCACGGCAACGGGGATTTGCGGGGACCACGCGAGTCTTACACAGCTCACGCACCCTCACCCGAGGTGCCGGTAGAGCGTGCTTCGGGCGACCTCGAGCACCTCGGCGATCTCAGTCATGGGCGTGTTCTCGGCGAGCATTCTCTTGGCCTGAGGCTTCTTCGCCGGGGTGAGTGCGGGCGGGCGTCCGCCGACACGGCCGCGCTCGCGGGCCGCGGCGAGTCCGGCCATAGTGCGCTCGCGGATGAGGCTGCGCTCGAAATCGGCTAGCGCGCCGAAGATGTGGAAGATCAGCTTCCCACCGGCAGTCGATGTGTCGATGGCCTCGGTCAGCGAGCGGAAGGCCACCCCGCGCTGCTCGAGCTCGGTGACGGTCTCGATCAGATGCGGGAGGCTGCGGCCCAGGCGATCGAGCCGCCACACGACGAGGGTGTCTCCCGGTCTGAGCGCATCCATCGCGGCGGCCAGCTCGGGCCGGTCGGTCCTCGCGCCGGAGGCGGTGTCGGTCCAGACTCGGAAGCACCCGGAGGCCCTGAGGGCGTCCGTCTGGAGATCTGGGTTCTGGTCGGCGGTCGAGACCCGGGCGTAGCCCAACAGTGCGCTCACGGCGGTGAGTGTCCCAGAACTCACCGACAGCACCAGGTTTCGGGACAACGGCATTGAGACACGTTTTTGGGACCTGTGAGGAGCTGGTCGCTCGCCGCCACTCCCCCGCCTCGATCCGGGTCCGGGAAACGAACGGTAGGGAGACGCGCGCAACTCGATAGGGGAGAGCTATCAATCCGGGCTCCAGACCGGATACTGATATCCGCACCGAGCCAGAACGAGCAGAGCCACAGAACGGATTGTGGTTCCTAGGCAGTGGTCGTCCACTTCCTCTCGGGTCAGCTGGGGCTGAACCCACCGACGTCGAGCAAGATGAACATCGGCACGAAGAGCAGGGCGAGCACGGTGAAGCTCGACAACATGGGCCCGATGAACCAACGGGCTGGCCGCCAGCCCCAGACCACCAGCGCGCAGGTGGCGTATACCGCCAGCGGCGGTATCACCCAGGCGATCCAATATCCTGCCGTTGGTCCGGGAACACCGGGCGCCCGATCGTAGTCAGGTATTGGTGACAGCTCCGGAACGTGCATGAGGTCCTGGAGCGTTGGCACCGCCCAGCTGGCGACGTACCAGCCCAGGACGATCCCGGCCACCATTCCAGCGACCACGCTCAGGCAGACCAGAGCCACCTCGTACCAGGGCTCGTCGTCGTGCAAGACCTCAACTTTGTCGCTGTCGGTATTCGTCTCGGGCGGCATCGCCAAATTCTCGCCTGGGGAAGCAAGCTCGCGCCTCACCGCCACACATCGCCACGAGTCACAGTCCGCGACCTGCCATCTAGATTCGCGTCCTGGAAACGAACGGTAGGGAGACGCGCGCAACTCGACAGGGGGGAGCTATCAATTCTGAGTCGCGGTCGCGGTCGCGGTCGCGCTCGCCCAGAGCTGCCTCGCAGGCAGCTAGCATCCCGAGGTGCGATCCGTACTCTTCGACGTTGATGGCGTTCTGATCGACTCCTATGGGGGATACAGGCAGGTTTGGAGTCGCTGGTGCGCGATGAGGTCGGTTCCGTTCGAGGTGACCTGGTCGGCCACCCACGGCCGGCGACCCGTCGAAACGATCGCTGAAGTCGCCCCACATCTTGACCCCGACGCCGAGTACTCACTGTTGAGGCAGCTGATGCACAGCATCGGCGACCAGTTCCCTGCGTTTCCTGCTGCGGCCCCCTTACTTCGGTCATTACCTCCCGAATGCTGGGGTGTTGTCACAAGCGGTCGCCGCTCTACTGTGTTGGCGCGGTTCAGGAATGCGGGTATTCCTGAACCGAAAGTGTTCGTTGATGCCGAGGACGTGTCCGCCGGGAAGCCTTCCCCGGAGGGATATCTGCGGGCCGCAGAGCTTCTTGGGGCTTTCCCGTCCGATGTCCTCGTTGTCGAAGACGCCCCGGCCGGAGTAGCTGCGGGCCTGGGAGCAGGGATGAGAGTGCTGGCCATCAGCAGTACCCATCAAGCCAATGAGCTTGCAGCGGCGAGTGACAACGCAGATTCGTTGTCCGCCGCAGGTGACCTCATCCGAGCGTGGATCCGGAACGACGCGCCCTAACCTCGGTGGCAACACTGCGCGGCGAGCACCGGTTCGTAGTGCTCGACCAGTGGGAACGGTTCGTAGAAGTGGTGCAGCAGTTGACGCCATCGCTCATACTGCGGCGAACCACGGAAGCCCTCGACGTGGTCTTCCAACTTCTCCCACTGCACGAGCAGCAGGTAGGTTCCCCGCTGCTCAATACACCGAGACAACGTCAGCTGCTCGAAGCCCGGCATCGCGGAAATGATCGACTTTGCATCCGCGAAAGCCGCCTCGAAGTCCGATTCGTGCCCGGGCCGGACATTCAACAGCGCATGCTCAATGATCACGCTGATCATCGTCGCATCCCGATCGCCGTCCTGCCGCGGAGAACATGCTGGATCACAGCCCTCCTCCGCGATCAAGTCCACACGCGACCTCACCATCCAGATTCGCGTCCAAAAAATGAACGATTTCAGGACGGCCTCGCGTGGCACCTGAGAAACAGTTGATAGTCAGGAACCAGGCGGCGTTGGTAAGGGAGGGGAAAATCCATCCGGCCACTTGGTGCTGCTGGAGTAGTGAATCTCGGTCAGGTCCGCGCCGAACAGGTCGACGCACAGGTCCGCGTCTGTCAGGTCCGCGCCGGACAGGAACGCGTCGAGCAGGTTCGCGCCGGACAGGTTCGCGCCGGACAGGTTCGCGCCGGACAGGTTCGCGGACAGGTTCGCGCCACGCAGGTCCGCGCCAGTCAGGTTCGCGTCAGTCAGGTTCGCACCGGACATGTGCGCGCCGGACAGGTTCGCGCCACGCAGGTCCACGTCAGTCAGGTCCGCGTCAGTCAGGTGCGCGCGGCGCAGGTTCGCGCCGCGCAGGTTCGCGCCACGCAGATCCGCGTCGGAAAGGAACGCGCCGGACAGGTTCGCGCCGGACAGGTTCGCGCCACGCAGGTCCACGTCAGTCAGGTCCGCGTCAGTCAGGTCCACGCCGCGCAGGTACGCACCGTCCAGGTGCGCACCGTTCAGGAACGCGCCGGACAGGAACGCGCTGTCCAGGTGCGCGCCGTTCAGGACCGCCTCGAGCAGCGTCGCTCGCGCCAGGTGCGCGCCGCGCAGGTTCGCGCCGGACAGGAACGCGCCGTCCAGGTGCGCACCGTTCAGGTTCGCCTCGAGCAGCGTCGCTCGCACCAGGTGCGCGCCGCGCAGGTCCGCGCCGCGCAGGTTCGCCGATCTGAGAGCAAGAACACCATCTGGCCAGCGCTTTTCAGGGCTCAGTGTCGTTGTGCGGTCCCGGATGACGCTGATTACCGCATCGCGGACTTCCTGTTCCTGGGGATCCGACTTCGGCGGTGGCGGGTTCGGCGTCAACCGCATGGGCTTTCGGCCGGCAACTGTTCGTCGAGACGTCGGACTTGGTCCAGGTGTGGCGGGGGCGATGGATGGGGCGCGGTCTGTCCGAAGGTATGCGCACAGGAGGTCGATGCAGACCTGGCGCTCGGCGTCGCTTCCCTTGATGTGCCAGTCGTCGGCGAGGGAGGCGAGGGCGTAGACCCCAGCCTGTCGGATCGCAGGAGAGTCATGTCCGAGTTGTTCGGCACAGGTGGTGTAGCGGTTACGCAATGCACCGGCCTCCTGAAGGATATGGGTCGCCTCGGTGGAGAGCTGTTTGCGGTAGGCGAGGAATGCAGCGCCGCCGAGGCCGATGATTCCGATCAAGGTGACGGTGGTGCGGGCGACATCGAACCATTGAGATCCGTTGAGGTAGAAGCCGTTCTCCCACACCGCTTTGCCGGCCTGCAAGCGCGCGAACACCAACAGCACCGACAACCCGACGCCGGTCGTGACTGCTGTTCCGAGCCCCACCCAAGCGCGCAAGGGCCACCGGGTGCGCTTCTTTGATGTCCTTTTCACAGGAGCATCTTCCTCGAACCGAGTGCCCGGTGTCCCTGGCGGTCGGTTGTGAGTCAAGCTGTCACCAGGGACACGCCCGCAAGATGGCTACGGAGTGACCCACACGTAGCTCGACGCCGCCAGAGAACGGTGGGGAAGCGTCGAGATCCCCGACATCCCTGCCGCTGGTCTCCCTCCGAGACCTCACCATCCAGATTCACGTCCATCAATCGGTCGTTTCTGCGACGTGGTGTTGGCTGGCCAGGATCGGTAGCCGGTTTCGGCGGTGCTCGACCACCACGCCCCGCGCGCCTGTAGCCACCGTCCTCGAGCACCTTCTCAGCCTTCTCGACGTTCCATGGACGGATCCGCCCGCGGGGCAATCAGCTCGGGCGCACCGCCGCCATGACCAGGTCGAGCAGGGCGTCCGCGTAACCCTCGGTCAGGCCTCCCAACCCGAGCGCCCACCGGGTCTGGACGGGCCCGACCAGCAGGTCGACCGCGACCTCCAGGTCGACGTCCGCCCGGATCGCGCCGGACTCCACCGCCAGCCGGAGCCGCTCCCGAATCGCCTCGCGCTGCGGCGCGAGCAGCCGATCCCGGTAGACCTCGGCGAGGTCGGGATCCGACTGGATCTCGATCATGACCGCGCGGAGGAAGGCATCGAAACGCGGTTCGGTCATCTCCGCCACCGTCGCGCGCAGGAACAGCCCGAGATCCGCACGCAGGTCACCGGTGTCGGGCAGGGCGACCCCGTCCGGCCCCCCGGACAGCTCGAGCAGCGCGTCGAACAGCACCGCTCCCTTGGTCGGCCACCAGCGGTAGATGGTCTGCTTGCCCACGCCGGCGCGCGCCGCGATCGCCTCGATCGTCAGCCGGCCGTAGGGCACCTCGAAGACCAGCTCCGCGGTGGCGGCGAGGATCGCCGACCGGGCGCGCTCGCTGCGCCGTGCGGGCAGGACCTTGGGCTCGGGTGTCATTCGCCCACCATATCAGCGAGACGATACGTTCCGTCTTGACACACCCTCGGGACGATGCCACAGTGGTCCCACGAGACGCACCGTCTCGTGAACCGATCCGAGGAGGCCACCATTCCGACCACCGAACCCCGCACCTGGTTCATCACCGGCGCCGGACGCGGACTCGGCCGCGCCTTCGCCGCCGCCGCACTCGATGCAGGCGATCGGGTGGTCGCCACCGCCCGCGACGCGACGACCCTCCTGGATCTGGAGGCCGCCCACCCGGGGCGCGTCGCCGCGCTTCGCCTGGACGTGACCGATCGCGCCGCCGCCGCCGAGGCCGTCGCGCGGGCCGTCGACCGGTTCGGCCGGATCGACGTCGTCGTCAACAACGCCGGGTACGGACTGATGGGCGCCGTCGAAGAGGTCACCGAGGATCAGGCCCGGGCCCAGATGGAGACGAATTTCTATGGCGCCCTGTGGGTCACCCAGGCCGTGATACCGCAGCTGCGGGCGCAGGGATCGGGACACATCATCCAGATCTCCAGCGTCGGTGCGGTCGGGGCGATGCCGACCTTCGGCCTCTACAACGCGAGCAAATGGGCCCTCGAGGGGTTCAGCGCGTCGGCCGCCGAAGAGCTCCGCCCGTTCGGGATCTCGGTGACGATGGCCCAGCTCGGCGGCTTCGACACCGACTGGGCAGGCTCGAGCATGAGGTTCGCGGCCGCGAATCCCGCCTACGACGAGACCCGTCTCGCCATCCTGGGGACCGCGGCGTATCCGGACCCGAGCGCAGCGCCGCAGGCGGAGCCGGAGGACACGGATCCCGAGTGGGTCGATGCCCCGCCCGCGGAGGCGGCGGCCGCACTTCTCGCACTGGTGAACAACCCGCATCCGCCGGTGCGCCAGGTCATCGGCACCGGTGCCCATCAGATGGTGAACATGGCCCTCGCCGCCCGCCGCGCGGACTACGAGTCGGACGCCGAGTTCGTCTGGCCGTAGCGCGCACACCCTTGCCTCGTCGCCCCCGGCGGGAGGAGCCTTGATGAATGCACACCGTGCTGATCCTCGGCGCCGGGTTCGGAGGACTCGAGCTGGCCGCATGTCTGTCCGAATCGGTTGCCGATGAGGCCCGCATCGTGCTCGTCGACCAGAGCGACTCGTTCATGTTCGGGTTCGCGAAGATGGACCTCCTCTTCAAGGGTGCGACAAGCGAATCGGTCCGGATTCCGTACCGCGACCTGACCCGGCCGGGCGTCGAGTTCCGGCGCGAGACCGTTACCTCGATCGATCCGAGGAAGCGCCGGGTGATCACCGACCGGTCCGAGTACGAGCCGGACACCCTGGTGGTCGCGCTCGGCGCCGACTACGAGCCCGGCGCGACGCCGGGGTTCGTGGAGGACGGGCACGAGTTCTACTCCGTGGACGGCGTCGGGCGGTTGCGTGCCCGGCTCGACGACTTCACCGGCGGCGCGGTGTTGCTCGGCATCCTGAGCGTCCCGTTCAAGTGCCCGCCCGCGCCCTATGAGGGCGTCCTGCTCCTGCACGACGAACTGGTCCGGCGCGGGTTGCGCGACCGGACGAGCATCCACGTGCTCAGCCCGATGGACTCGCCGATCCCGGTGTCGGCGGGAACCTCGACCGCCCTCGTCGGGGCGCTCGCGGAACGCGGCATCGAGTACTCGCCGGGGCGCCTGGTCCACGCGCTGGACCCGTCGGCGCACCGCGCCCGCACGCGTGCAGGGGACCTCGACTACGACCTGTTCATCGGGATCCCGAAACACCGGGTGCCCGCCGTCGTCGAGGCCTCCGGACTGACGGAGGGCGGAACGGACGGCTGGATCGCCGTGGATCAGCGCACGCTCGCCACGCCCTTCCCCGGCGTCTACGCCATCGGAGACTGCGCGGACGCACCCGTTCCCCGGGCCGGGGTGTTCGCCGAGGACGCCGCCCGCACGGTCGCCGCGGTCATCGCCGCGAGGGTGCGGTCGGCGCCAGAGCCCGAGGTGAAGTACCGCGGCCGGGGCGCCTGCCACATCGAGTTCGGCGGCGGCCTGGTCGGCAAGGTCGACGCGGACTTCCTGTCCGGACCGGCGCCCGTCGCGCCGTTCGTCGCGCCGTCGACCGAACTGGCCACCGAGAAGGCGGAATTCGCCGTGAACCGGCGTCGCCGCTGGTTCACCGGCTGATCAACGAACTGTGCGCGATCGGTACCCGCACCGGGGTAC
>NZ_JBSGTR010000046.1:0-44465 GCF_053607505.1 Rhodococcus sp. NPDC055112 | reverse complement strand
GGCTGCACACCTACAATCACCATCGGCAACACTCCGCCATCGGCAGGAACGTTCCCTTCAGCCGTTTGACTAACGTCCCTGGGCAGTACAGCTAGTCCCGCGGACGGGCCTCGACGATCGCCCGCACGGCATCGGGCAGCCGGTCCCGGCGACTCTTCGGCGGACGCGCACCGGCCTGGAGGTAGCGTCCGGCGAAGCTGTACGGCAGGTCGACCAGGGCCAGCACCACCAGGTCCGTCTCGCGCTTGCCCGCCCGCCCGAACACCGCGCGCGCCAGCTCCGCGATCAGGCTGCCTGTCTGCTCGTCGGCCCGTCCGACCTCCGCGATCAGCTCGTCGCCCAGGTTCAGGTGCAGCACGTCCTCGCGGCGGAGCCGATCGAGCAACAGCATGTCGCCCGGCTCGGCGACGCAGTGGTCGTAGAGCGCGAGGGCCAGCTCCACCACCACCTCGACGGGCTCCCCGGTGGGCTCGAACCCGGTTGGCCGGACCTGCTGGGTGCGCCGCACGGCTCGCAGCCAGGTCCGCGCGAGCAGTTCGTCGATCGAGGCGAAGCGGTGGTAGATCGACCCGGTCGGCGCACCCGCCCGTGCGGCGATCAAGGCGACCGTCGCGGACCGCGGACCGCGCTCGAGGATCACCTCTCGCGCGGCGTCGAGCAGTGCGTCGGTGGAGAACGTGGTGCGGGCCATGCGCCGAGTATCGCAGAATCCGGGGCTGGACAGCCATCCGCTCTAGAAGATAGTTTCTAGAAATGACATTCTCAAACACTCCCGACGGCCTGCCGACCCTGAGCCGAGACGGCGACGTCTTCGTGCTGAGTCTGGGGTCCGGCGAGAACCGCTTCAACCCCGACTGGCTCGACGCGGTCGACGCGCACCTCGACACCGTCGAGGCCGCCGAGGGTCCAAGGGCCCTCGTCACCACCGCCGCGGGCAAGATCTGGAGCAACGGCCTCGACCTGCAGTGGTTGATGGCCAACGCCGACCAGATCCCGGTGTTCGGCGCGCGGGTCGAGGCGCTGTTCGCCCGCGTACTCGTCCTGAAGTTTCCGACGGTCGCGGCACTGCAGGGACATGCCTTCGGCGCGGGCGCCATGCTGGCGCTCGCCCATGATCAGCGGGTCATGCGTGCCGACCGCGGGTTCTTCTGCTTCCCCGAGGTCGACATCCAGATCCCCTTCTCGGCGGGCATGTCCGACCTGATCGCCGCCAAGCTCCCCGTGCGTACCGCGCACGACGCCATGACCACCGGCAGGCGCTACGGCGGGGCCGAGTCCACCGCCGAGGGCATCGTCGACGAGGCGGTCGACGAGCAGTCCGTCCTGCCCGCCGCGATGGACCGCGCCCGGGCCCTCGCACCCAAGGCGGGCGAGACCCTGGGCACGATCAAGCAGCGCCGGTACCGCGCGGCGCTCGCGGAGCTACGGAACCCCGCCTAGACCCGCTACTCCTCGGCGAGGTCGCCGTATTCGGGCTTACCCGAACGCTCGTAGGAGCTGATGACCACACCATTACCCGTGACGCGCGACTGCGCCAACGTGAAGGCGGACGGCAGCGCGTCGGTCGGGAACAGCCGCTTTCCGGTGCCGAGCAGGACCGGGAAGGACAGCAGGTGCAGCGTGTCGATCAGACCCTCCCGCAGCAGCCACCGCACGAGCTCTCCGCTGCCGTGCACCTGGAGCTCTCGACCCTCCTGCTCCTTGAGCGCGGCCACCGCCTTGCCCGGGTCGCCGGTGATCAGGCGGCTGTTCTGCCAGTCGGCCGCAGAGAGGGTGGTCGTGACGACGTGCTTCGGCAGCGTGTTGAGCCGGCTGGCGATCGGATTCGCTGGGTCGTCGTGATTCGGCCAGTACGAGGCGAAGATCTCGTACGTCTTCCGACCGAGCAGAAACGCGTCGGCCTGGTCGAACACCTCGATGATGAAGCGGCCGAAGTCCTCGTCTCCGTACGGCGCCGACCAGCCGCCGTGGACGAACCCGCCGCTGGGGTCCTCCTGGGGACCGCCCGGCGCCTGGTAGACGCCGTCGAGAGTGACGAAGGTGGTGACGGTCAGTTTCATCGTCGTGCTCCTGTGTGCTCGGTGTCGCGGGTGTCAAAGGTTCTGACTCCCGGACAGACCAAAACTCATCGGCTACCGAAACGTCCCGAGCAGCCGGTCGCGCTCCCGTTCGGCGGTGTCCCTGATCTCCTCGACCACGGCCGCCACCTCCCGCCTGCGTAGCGCCTCCGACCGGGCCACCAGCCAGTAGGTCAGCTTCGTCGAGACCAGTTCCGGCAGCAGCCGCACCAGATCCGGGTGCCTGTCGGCCATGAAGCAGGGCAGCAGCCCGATCCCCGCCGCGGCCCTGGTGGCCTCCACGTGCACGAAGACGTTCGTGGAACTCACCGACTCCCGCATCTCGGGAGCGATGCTCCGCGCGACGTCCAGGTCGTCGACCTGCAGCATCGAATCGACGAAGTACACCAGGGAGTGTTCGGCCAGTTCCGCGATCGCGTGCGGGGTGCCCCGCTCGCGCAGGTAGTCCCGGGAGGCATACAGCCCCAGCACGTAGTCCGCCAGCGGCAGGGCCTCGGCCCGGTGCACCTGCGGCCGTCCGACCACGATCTCCACGTCCATGCCCGACCGCTGCCTGGACGCCCGGCGGGTGGTCGCCACGATCTCCACCGCGAGGTCCGGGTGGCGCCTGCGCACCCGCGCGGCGGCGGGCGCGGCGATGTACGCGCTGAACCCGTCCGTCGCGGACACCCGCACGACCCCCTTCAGCCTGCCCTGTCCGGAGGAATCGGAGGCGAGCGCGTCGACCACCGCCTCGACGCTCTCCGCGGCGGCCAGCGCCTGCCTGCCGAGGTCCGTCAGCTCCCAGCCACCCGCCGCCCGCTCCAGCAGCCGTCCGCCCAGGCTCTTCTCCAGCGCGGCGATGCGGCGGGAGATGGTCGTGTGGTTGACGCCGAGGTCCTCGGCGGCCGAGGTGAAGCGCCCGGTCCGGCCGACGGCGAGCAGCACCAGGAGGTCGTCGGCGCTCGGACGACCCAGAGAATGCCGATCCACGGAATCCGCCATATCTGCATCCTTGCAGATCCAGGGTGCGATTTTCCTCATTGTGGGCCGCATCGCGTGCACCAATACTCATCGCAGGACGCCGAATGTGGACTGCATCACATGGCGAACGCGATTGTCGGGCCGAGCACACGAGGAGTCAGCGATGAGTACCGAACAACTGTCACGGGCGGGCGGGGGCGACCCGGCCCCGGCCCAGGACACCGCGCCGTCCGGGCTCAAAAAGGTCGTCGGTGCGTCGATGGCGGGCACCGTTGTCGAGTGGTACGAGTTCTTCCTCTACGGCACCGCCGCGACACTGGTCTTCTCCAAGGTCTTCTTCCCCGCGGGCGGCAACGAGCTCGATGCGATCATCGCCGCGTTCGTCACCTACGCGGTCGGCTTCGCGGCCCGGCCCATCGGCGGCATCGTCTTCGGACACTTCGGCGACAAGTTCGGACGCAAGAAGCTGCTGCAGTTCAGCCTGCTGCTCGTCGGCGCGGCCACCTTCCTGATGGGCTGCATCCCCACCTTCGGGCAGATCGGCTACTGGGCGCCGGCAATCCTGGTGGCGCTGCGATTCATTCAGGGCTTCGCCGTCGGCGGCGAATGGGGCGGCGCGGTGCTGCTCGTCGCCGAGCACAGCCCCAACCGCAGTCGCGGGTTCTGGGCCAGCTGGCCGCAGGCGGGCGTCCCTGCGGGCAACCTGCTCGCCACCGTCGTGCTGCTGGTCCTGACGACCACGCTCTCCGACGCGGCCTTCCTCAGCTGGGGCTGGCGCGTGGCGTTCTGGCTGTCCGCCCTGATCGTGTTGGTGGGCTACTACATTCGCACCAAGGTCAGCGACGCACCGATCTTCCTCGAGGCACAGAAGCTGGTCGAGAAGAACAAGGCCGCCTCGTACGGCGTCTTCGAGGTGCTGCGCCGTTACCCGCGCGGCGTGCTCACCGCGATGGGGCTGCGGTTCGCGGAGAACATCATGTACTACCTGGTGGTCACCTTCTCGATCACCTACCTCAAGGTGGTCGTGCACGCCGACACCAGCAAGATCCTGTGGATGATGCTGATCGCCCACGGCGTGCATTTCGTCGCGGTTCCGCTGTGCGGCCACCTGTCCGACACCCTCGGCCGGCGCCCCACCTACCTGATCGGCGCCGTCTTGGCGGGCACATGGGGCTTCTTCGCCTTCCCGATGATGGACAGCGCGCACAACGCGATCGTCCTGGCGGCCATCGTGATCGGGCTGATCATCCACGCCTTCATGTACGCCGGTCAGCCCGCGATCATGGCGGAGATGTTCCCCACCCGGATGCGCTACTCCGGCGTCTCGCTCGGCTATCAGGTCACCTCGATCGTCGCGGGCTCGCTCGCGCCGATCATCGCGGCCAGCCTGCTCAGCCGCTTCGACTCGTCCCTGCCGATCGCCTTCTACCTGCTCGGTGCCTCGGTCGTGACCGTCATCGCGGTCGCCTTCGCCCGTGAGACCAAGGGCATCTCGCTCGAATCCGTCGATGCCGCGGACGCGAGGACCCTCGCCGAGGAGAACGCGGCGGCCGCACCGCTCGTCACCGGCCAGAGCGCGGCGGTGGCCCGATGACCGCGCAGACCCTCGCCGGGCGCTCGGCCCTGATCACCGGCGGCGCGAGCGGGATCGGCGCGGCCACCGCCAGGGCGCTCGCGGCCAGGGGCGCCCGCGTGGTGATCGCCGATGTCGACGAGGTCGCGGCCAAGACGCTCGCCGATGAACTCGACGGCCGGGCCTGGGCCGTCGACCTGCTCGACACCGACGCGCTGGCCGGGCTCGCGCTCGAGACGGACATCCTGGTGAACAACGCGGGCGTGCAGAGCATCAGCCCCATCGAGGATTTCCCGCCCGCGGAGTTCCGCAAGCTGTTGACCCTGATGGTGGAGGCGCCGTTCCTGCTGATCCGGGCGGCCCTTCCGCACATGTACGCCAACGGATTCGGCCGGATCATCAACGTCTCCTCGGTGCACGGGCTGCGCGCCTCCGAGTTCAAGTCCGCATATGTCACCGCGAAACACGGCCTCGAAGGGCTGTCCAAGGTGACCGCGCTCGAGGGCGGCAGGCATGGGGTGACTAGCAACTGCGTCAATCCCGGGTATGTGCGAACACCCCTGGTGGAGAAGCAGATCGCCGACCAGGCCGCCGTACACGGCATCCAGGAAGAGGAAGTGCTCGCGCGGGTGATGCTCACCGAGAGCGCGATCAAGAGGTTGGTCGAACCGGCCGAGGTGGCCTCGCTGGTGGCGTGGCTCGCAGGCGACGAGGCCGGCATGGTGACCGGCGCCTCGTACACGATGGACGGCGGGTGGAGCGCGCGATGATGGACAAGACCGTACGCACGGCCGCCGAGGCCGTCGCGGGCATCACCGACGGCTCGAGCATGGCGGTGGGCGGGTTCGGGCTCTGCGGCATCCCCTCGGTGCTCATCCAGGCGGTGCTCGACGGCGGCGCATCGGATCTCGAGGTCGTCAGCAACAACTGCGGCGTCGATGACTGGGGCCTGGGATTGCTCCTCGGCGCAGGCCGGATCCGGAAGATGGTCTCCTCATATGTCGGGGAGAACAAGGAGTTCGAGCGCCAGTTCCTCTCCGGCGAACTGGAACTGGAGCTGACCCCGCAGGGCACGTTGGCGGAGAAGCTCCGGGCAGGCGGCTCGGGCATCGCCGCGTTCTACACCCAGAGCGGAGTCGGCACCCAAGTCGCCGACGGCGGGCTGCCTCGACGGTACGACGGCGCAGGCGGCATCGCGGTGGCCTCACCCGCCAAGCCGGTGCAATCCTTCGGCGGCCGCGAATACGTGCTCGAAGAGGCGATCAGCACCGACTTCGCCCTCGTCCACGCCGCGCGGGGCGACCGTCACGGCAATCTGGTGTTCGATCTCTCGGCCCGCAACTTCTCGCCGTTGGCGGCCATGGCGGGCCGGATCACCGTCGCCCAGGTCGAGGAATTGGTGGAGCCGGGCGAACTCGATCCCGACGCCGTGCACCTGCCGGGGGTGTACGTGCACCGCGTCCTCGAGGTCGGCCACGGCATCACCAAACGGATCGAGAAGCGCACCGTCAGAACGACTACCGAGAGCGAGCGATGAGCATGGCAGGCGGCAACAACACGGCGGGCGCCCGCACCCGCGAGGAGATGGCGGCGCGGGCAGCGCAGGAACTGCGCGACGGCTGGTACGTGAACCTGGGGATCGGGCTGCCCACCCTGGTGCCGAACTTCGTGCCGCCCGACTGCTCGGTGGTGCTGCAGTCCGAGAACGGAATCCTCGGCGTCGGGCCGTATCCGACTGAACCCGAGATGGATCCGGATCTGATCAACGCGGGCAAGGAGACGGTGACGGTGCTGCCGGGCGCATCCTTCTTCGACTCCGCACTCAGCTTCGGGATGATCCGGGGCGGCAAGATCGACGCGGCGATCCTCGGCGGCATGCAGGTCTCGGCGACCGGCGACCTCGCGAACTGGATGATCCCCGGCAAGATGGTGAAGGGGCCCGGCGGGGCGATGGACCTCGTGCACGGCGCGGGCCGGGTGATCGTGCTGATGGAGCACTGCGCCAGGGACGGCGCACCGAAGATCGTCGAGCGCTGTTCGCTGCCGCTGACCGGTCGGGCCGTGGTGCACCGCATCATCACCGATCTGGCCGTCATCGACGTCACCGCCGACGGCCTGGTCCTGCGCGAGGTCGCGCCGGGTGTCGAGGTGGCGCAGGTGCTGGCGTGCACCGAACCGGAACTGATCGTCGATCTGCCGCTCGCGGTGGCGTCGGCCTGAGCGGCCCGTCCGCACGGTCCGATGAACGCGTTGCATTTTTGATGGCGATCCGCAACTCGAAACCACCGAAATTCGGAGGCCGAATGGCCTCGGAGACCAGTTCGAGATGGCTTTCCAGGCGTTATCCGCAGTTTCTGACACAACTTGTTACCCGACCGTAACTTGCGGTGCCTGTAGTCAAAACTGCAACAAGTTCCCGATTGCGGTGGCACAGTGTGGGCAATTTCATCCAACCGATGCTCGACATCTCTCCCGCGAGTCGGGCGCAAGGAGTGTTATGTCCAAGTCCACAGTGCGGCAATGCGCCGTACCGGTCACGTCCGTGGCGCTGGCCGCGGGTCTGCTGTTGATCGGCAGCCCCGCGTCCGCGGCACCCACGACCACCTCGTTCAAGAACGCCTGCCAGGCCAGCGCGGTTCTCACCGTGCACAAGGTGGCCGACACGTCGATGACCGTCGACGCACCGGCCTCCGTGACGGCGGGTGAGACGTTCACCTACCGCATCCAGCCGAGCGGCTCGTCGTTCCCGAACAGTGAGTCGGGCGCGACCACCACCAACATCTCGCGACTCAAGGTCGACTACGCGATCCCCGCGAACGCGACCTTCGTCAGCGCCGCCGTCGTGGCGGGCAGCGGCATCAACCTCGACGGCGCGGCGCCGACCGTGGATCGCGTCAACGACGCGGGCAACCCTGATGGCGCCGGTGGGCTCCTGCGCCTGTCGGGCGGCAACCAGGTGATCGCCAACGGCGGATCCTCGAGCACCAACAGCGAGGGCGGCATCCGCGCGCCCAAGCTGAAGAAGAACCTCGACGGCAGCACGAACGGCAACGGCGACAGCTGGTACCGACTGCCCGCCATCGATGTCACCGTCACCGCGGGAGCGGCGGGCGTCATCACGCCGAAGGTGCGCACCGCGGGCAACGCCGCGAACTACAACGCGAACGAGAGCTACTACACCTTCCTGCCCAGGGCCACCTTCCTCGGCGGAACCCAGTGGGCGCCGACGCGCTGCACGCCTCGTGACGCGCAGGGCTCCGCGCTGAACGCGGGCGCAGGGCCGCTGGCCACGATCAACGTGGGCGCCGCTGCCGCGGACACCACCACCACCCTGAACGTCCCGGCCACCGCCAAGACCGGCACCGCCGTCGACCTCACCGCCACCGTCGCCCCCGCGGGCGCCACCGGCACCGTCCAGTTCAAGGACGGCACCAACGACATCGGCAACGCCGTCCCGGTCAACAACGGCACCGCCACGCTCAACCACACCTTCACCGCGGACGGGGCGCACGCCATCACCGCCGTGTACAGCGGTGACGCCGCCAACAAGCCGTCGACCTCGGCCGCGGCAACCGTGACCGTCAGCACGGACCCGGTCATCGTCGATACCACCACCACCCTGAACGTCCCGGCCACCGCCAAGACCGGCACCGCCGTCGACCTCACCGCCACCATCGCCCCCGCGGGCGCCACCGGCACCGTCCAGTTCAAGGACGGCACCGACAACATCGGCAACGCCGTCCCCGTGAACAACGGCACCGCCACCATCAACCACACCTTCACCACCAACGGGAACCACGCCATCACCGCCGTCTACAGCGGCGATGCAGGCAACAAGCCGTCCACCTCCGCGGCGTCCAATGTCGATGTCACCACCGATCCGGTCATCGTCGACACCACCACCACCCTGAACGTCCCGGCCACCGCCAAGACCGGCACCGCCGTCGACCTCAGCGCCACCGTCGCCCCCGCGGGCGCCACCGGCACCGTCCAGTTCAAGGACGGCACCGACAACATCGGCAACGCCGTCCCGGTCAACAACGGCACCGCCACGCTCAACCACACCTTCACCACCACCGGAAACCATTCCATCACCGCCGTTTACAGCGGTGACGCCGGCAACAAGCCGTCGACCTCGGCGGCATCGAACGTCGACGTCTCGGTCAACGCCGTCGACACCACCACCACCCTGAACGTCCCGGCGACCGCCAAGACCGGCACCGCCGTCGACCTCACCGCCACCATCGCCCCCGCACCCAGCGGCGGCACGGTCCAGTTCAAGGACGGCGACACCAACATCGGCGGACCGGTCACCCTCAACGGTGCCACCGCAACCCTGAACCACACCTTCACCACCGACGGTGCGCACCCGGTGACCGCCGTCTACAGCGGCGCCGACGGCTTCAACACCAGCACCAGCACGGCCTCCACCGTCGACGTCTCCACCGACCCCGTCATCGTCGACACCGTGACCACGCTCAACGTCCCGGGTGAGGCGAAAACCGGTGACTCGGTGGACCTCTGGGCCCTGGTGAAGGACAACGAGGGCAACAACGCCGCCGGCGGCACCGTGCAGTTCAAGGACGGTGGCACCAACATCGGCGGCCCGATCGGGCTGGTCGACGGCGGCGCGAAGCTGGCCCACACGTTCACCACCACCGGAGCACACTCGATCTCCGCGATCTACAGCGGCGCCGAGAACTTCAACGGCTCCACCGGACAGGCACAGACCGTCACGGTCACCGATCCGGCGCCCGTCGAGGTCGCGACGGTGACCACGCTGACCGCCCCCGGCACCGCCACCAAGGGCACGCCGGTGGACCTGTCGGCAGCGGTGAAGACCGAGTCCGGCGAGGCGGTGACCTCGGGCACCGTCACCTTCATGGACGGCAACACCGCGATCGGTGAGGCGGTCGACGTGGTCAACGGACAGGCCACGCTGTCGCACAAGTTCACCCAGACCGGTGACCGTCAGATCAAGGCCGTCTACAGCGGCGCAACCGGATTCAAGGAGTCGACGTCGAGCGCGTCGACCGTGAAGGTCTCCGGCGGCGGCAACCCGGGCGGCACCGGATCGCTCGGTTCGCTCGGCAGCATCTTCGGTTCCTAGCAACACCCTGACGAACGCCCCCACCCGCCAGGTGGGGGCGTTCGTCGTCCGTCCGGGTCGAGGTTTCACGTGAATCACCGGCGTCTGGCCGGTACCGCCGAGGCAGGCGAATTCTCCCTGAGCACAACCCTCTCGCGGGCCGGCGCAATGACCTATGTTGGCCGGATGACCATGGCTCCCCCACGGCTGAACAGATCGACCGTCACCGGCTACTCGCTCGGCTCGGTCGGTACCGGAGGCTTCGCCACACTGCCCGGGCTGGTACTCGCCTACTACCTCACCGACACGCTCGGGGTCGCCGCCGCTGCGGCCTCACTGGTGGTGTTCGCACCCAAGGCGCTCGACGTGCTGATCAACCCGTACATCGGTTCGCGGAGCGATGCCGACGCGGCCCGCACCGGGACCCGACGCCGGTTCCTGCTCCTCGGCGCGCTGGCCCTGCCGGTGTTCTTCGCGCTCACCTTCGCGGTGCCCGCGGGTGCCTCCACCCTCGTCGGCTGTCTCTGGGTGACCGCGGCCTTCATCCTCGCCGCGATCGCCTTCGGCCTGTTCCAGGTTCCATACATCGCGCTGCCCGCCGAGCTGACCGAGGACTATCACGAGCGTTCCCGGTTGATGTCCTGGCGCGTCGCGGTGCTCGCCGTCGCGATCCTGCTGTTCGGTGCGGGCGGCCCCGCGCTGCGCGAACTCGGCGGCGGGGGCAGGACGGGATACCTGCTGATGGGCGTGATCGCCGGGCTCACCCTCGGGCTCGGCATGCTCGGCGCCTGGCGGATCGCACCGCGCGGCGTCGGCGTCGGCGTCGAGCGCACCCCGGTCGAGACGTCGTCGGGTCACGGGCTCGCCGACAGCCTCGACGCTGTGCGCTCGAGCGGCCCGTTCCGATCCCTCCTCGGCACCTTCGCCCTCCAGGCCCTGGCCATCGGCTGCATGCTCGGCTCCGCCCAGTACGCGGCCACCTACGTGCTCGACTCCGAGGGCGCGGTGTCGATCCTGTTCGCCGCCCTGGTCGCCCCGGCGCTGGCGGTGATGCCGATGTGGATCCGGCTGGTGCGGGCGTGGGGCAAGCAACGCGCATACTTCCTGGCATCGGGCCTGTTCCTGGCGGCCTCGGTCGCGATGCTCGGTCTGATCGCCGCCCCGGGGCCGTGGGTCTACGCGGTGGTGGCGGTGGCGGGGATCGGTTATGCCGGCATGCAGATGCTGCCGATGTCGATGTTGCCGGACGTCATCAGCGACCACGAGAACACCACAGCCGGATCGGTGCGGGCCGGTGCCTTCAGCGGGGTCTGGACCGCGGCGGAGACTCTTGGCTTTGCGCTCGGCCCCGCGGTGGTGCTGGCCATCCTCGCCGTGACGGGGTTCGTGTCCTCGACCGGCGACCACCCCGTCGCACAGTCGGACGGGGCGATCACCGGGATCGTGATCGCTCTCGCCGCCGTGCCGGCGGTACTCGTGGCCGCGAGCATGGTGACCCTGCGCGGATACCGACTGGCGGCCGAAGAACGGAACAGGAGCAACAAGTGATCTTCGAACGCAGCACCGCCGAGGTGCTCGCCCAGCTCGACGAGCTGAGGAAGGCGGACGCTCCGACCGAGGGCGGACACCTGCTGTCCTACGTGTACGACCCAGGGGTCGAGGAACTGCACGAGGTGGCGGCCGAGGCGGCCCGAAAGGCCCAGCCGCTCAACGGACTCGACCCCACGACGTTCCCCTCCGTCGCGGCGCTCGAGCGCGATCTCATCGCGATGGCCCGCGACGTACTGGCCGCGGGTGTACCCGACGTCGTCGGCAGCGTCACCAGCGGCGGCACCGAGAGCTGCATCCTCGCGGTCAAGTCGGCCCGCGACACCTGGCGCGCGAACACCGGCAGCGAGGCGCGGCCGACCCTGGTGATCGGATCCACCGCGCACGCCGCGTTCATCAAGGCGGCGCACTACCTGGACCTGCGGCTGCGGGTGTTGCCGGTGGACCCCGACACCTGCAGGCTGCGGGCCGAGGACGTGGCGGCCGCGCTGGACGAGACCGTCGCGCTGGTGGTCGCGTCGACACCGTCCTATCCGCACGGCGCCCTTGACCCCGTCGCGGAGATCGCGGAAGTCTGTGCGGCCCAAGGTGTCGCCGTGCACGTCGACGGGTGCATCGGGGCCTGGGTGCTGCCGTGGTGGCCGGGCGCCGAGGACCGCCCCGCCTGGGACCTGCGGGTGCCTGGCGTCGCGAGCGTCTCGGTGGACCTGCACAAGTACGGCTACGCCCCGAAGGGGGTGTCGGTGCTGCTCTACCGGGACCGCGACCGGCACCGGCGCCAGTGGTTCGCGACCAGCGCCTGGCCCGGCTACGCCGTCGTCAATCCCACCATCCTCGGATCCCGGACGGTGATGCCGATCGCCGCGGGCTGGGCGGTGTCGCAGACGCTCGGGCGCACCGGGTTCGCCGAGCTGACCGGGCAGATCGCGCGGGCGGCCGAACAGGTGCACAAGGCGATCGACGGCATCGAGGGGCTCCGGGTCGTCGGCGACCCGATCGGACCGCTGGTCGCCGTGGCCGCCGACCCCGAGGTCGCGGCCGAGCGCCGGGTGGATCCGCACCGCTGGGCGGACGCCGCGAAGGACCTGGGCTGGACCCTGCAACCGCAGCCGGGCAGGACACAGTCGGACGGCACCACGCTGCCGCGCACCACGCACCTGACCCTCACCCCGGTCACGGAGCGGGTCGGCGTGGAGCTGTGCGACGCGCTGGCCGAGGCGGCCGATGCGGTGCGCGGTGTGCCGGGCGCGCAGGCACCGGCAGACGTGGTCGCGGCCGCGGGGCAGATCCGGCCCGAGGACCTCACCAGCGACAATTGCGCCGCCGTCCTCGCCCTCGTCGGGCTGGAGCCCGGCAGCGGGCTGGACGGGCCACTGGCCGAGGTGCTGGCGCTGATCGAGGCGCTGCCAGAGCCGGTCGCGGAGCGACTGCTGGTCGAGTTCCTCGCGCGTTTCATGGAGTAGGCGCCTGCGGCGCCTGTGCGCGCTTGACGAGGGTCAGGACTCGTCAAGCGCGCACGGGGGGCTACGCCCCCTGGGCCTGCCACATCCAGTGCAGCTGCTCGAGCCGCGCGGTGATGGCGATGAGCAGGTCCTGGGTGACCGGGTCGGCCTTCTCGGTGAGCTCGATGCGGGCGCGGAGGCGTTCGATGACCGCGGTCAGGTTCGCGACGATCGCGTCGACCACCTCGCTGTCCTTCGTCCAGCCCGCCCCGAAGCCCTTGGTCCCCGCGTCGGCGGCGACCGTGGCGGAACGCCCGTCCGGGCTGACCCCGATCGCGGTGGCACGCTCGGCCGCCTGATCGGTGAAATCACGTGCGGCGGCGACCAGTTCGTCCAGCGACGGGTGTACCGACAGGAAACTTCTACCGATCACGTTCCAGTGCGCCTGCTTGGCGATGAGACCGAGGTCGATCAGGTCCACGACGGTGCCCTGTAGGGCCTCCCCCGCGATCTGCTGCTGTCCGGTGTCGAGGGTGCTGACAATGGGGCTGGTGGTCATTGACTCACTCCTGCGGTTTCGTATGCGTTCGGTTTCGTAGTGAGCGCGGGTGACGTCATCCGCACTCACTACGGTCAACGAACGGCCCGCGCATCCGTTCCCGAATGTGGCGAAGGGCACGTCCACGGGACGAATCGCTACCGGGCGCCGACGCCCGAGGCTCCTCTCCGCCTGCTACTTCCGGCCTGCGCGCACGCCCTCCTCCACCTTCTTGCCGAGATCCGCGTCAACGTGCCTCCAATACTCGAAGACCTTGGACAGCACCGGTTCCCGCACCCCGTTCAGTACGTGGCCGACGATGTTGCCGACCAGGCGCTCGCGCGCGGCATCGTCGAGCACCTCGCGGACGAGCGTTCCCGGCTGCCCGAAATCATCGTCCTCGGGGTGCTCGATGTAGTCGAACCGCCCGAATTCGCCTGACGCCTCCCAGGAGGCCGGCGGGCCGGCAAGCGACGGGTCCGCGGCCGGCCCGTCGAACCCGTTCGGCGCGTACAGCGGAGTGTCCGGTGAGTTCCAGCTGTACCGCATGGCGCCGTCCTTGGAGTACGAGTTCACCTGCGCCTTGGGCCGGTTCACCGGCAGGTCCATGTAGTTCGTGCCGATCCGGTACCTGTGCGTGTCCGCATAGGAGAACACCCGGCCGAGCAGCATCTTGTCCGGCGAGAACCCCACCCCGGGAATCACATTCGACGGCTCGAAGGACGCCTGCTCGATCTGGGCGAAGAAGTTCTCCGGGTTGCGGTTGAGCGTCATCCGGCCCACTTCGTGCAGTGGGTAGTCCTTCTGCGACCACACCTTGGTCAGGTCGAACGGGTTGAATCGATAGGTCTCGGCGTCTTCGTACGGCATCAGCTGCACCTTGAGCGTCCAACTCGGGAAGTTCCCCGCCGCGATGGCCTCGAACAGATCCTTACGGTGGTGGTCGGGGTCACTGCCGGCGAGGCTGTCGGCCTCGGCCTGCGTGAGGAACTCGATGCCCTGGTCCGTCTTGAAGTGGAACTTGACCCAGACGCGCTCGCCCTCGGCGTTGACCCACATGTAGGCGTGCGAGCCGTAGCCGTTCATGTTCCGCCAGGTCTTCGGGATGCCGCGGTCGCCCATCAGCCAGGTCACCTGGTGCGCCGATTCCGGCGAGTTGGTCCAGAAGTCCCACTGCATGTTGTTGTCACGCAGTCCGGAATCGGGCATGCGCTTCTGCGAACGGATGAAGTCCTGGAACTTGATCGCGTCACGCACGAAGAACACCGGGGTGTTGTTGCCGACCAGGTCGTAGTTGCCCACCTCGGTGTAGAACTTCAACGCGAACCCGCGGGGGTCGCGCCAGGTGTCGGGGCTGCCCTGCTCGCCGGCCACGGTGGAGAACCGGGCCAGCATCTCGGTCCTCTTGCCCGGCTGGAAGCAGTCGGTCATCGTGTGGGCGCTCACGTCCGCCGTGACCTCGAACTCGCCGAAGGCACCGCCTCCCTTCGCGTGCACGACCCGCTCCGGGACGCGTTCGCGGTTGAACTGTGCCATCTTCTCGATCAGGTAGTGGTCGTGTAGCAGCACCCCGCCCTGCGGACCCTGGGTCAGCGAATGTTCGTCGCTCGCGACGGGGATACCTGCGTTCGTGGTCGTTGCTCGCTGACGTGCAGCGCTCATGACGAACCTTCCCTTGGCTAGTGGATCTGAGCTGCCCGCTCTCTCGCCGCGGCCTGGCACCGGGGGCAGCTCCCCCAGAACACGACCTCTGCCTCGTCGATCACGAAGCCGTGGGTGTCCGAGGGCTGCAGGCAGGGCGCGCTGCCGACGACGCAGTCGGCGTCGGACACCGCGCCGCAGCCGCGGCAGACCAGATGGTGATGATTGTCCCCGGTTCGGACCTCGAACCGGGCGGGCGAACCGGCCGGTTCGAATCGGCGGAGTATCCCGGCGGCCACGCAGGCCTTCAGCACGTCGTAGACGGCCTGGGTGGACACGGAGCCGAGCTCCCGACGCGCCTCGGTGGCGAGCCGGTCGACATCTGAATGCGGCTGCGCAGCAACAGCATTCAATACTGCGACCCGTGGAGCGGTCACCCGGAGTCCCGCCGTGCGCAACTGCGCCCGGGGATCGAGGTGACTGCCTCCGTGCCCCATGCCACCCAGTATGCGCCGGTTCTGGACCACGTCCAAGAAGCGACGATCGGCGGCGGCATGGCGACACCACGGACGCGATGAAGGGCCGCCCGAGAAGATCGGGCGGCCCTTCGGGTCGACGTCCCACAGGCGCCTCTCGGCGAGTGGTCGCTCGAAGCGACTAAAGGGGTGAGGCCCGGGGCATGTCCGGACGCCGACGAGGAGTTCAACGGGCGCGCCCCCGAGTTTGTTCCCCGGCGGCGGCGCCGGCCGGTTCCGAGCCGGTGACCTCGGCGTATGCCCCCAGATACGGGTCCGCCCGGACCGGGGGGGCCGGTCCGGGCGGATGGTCGCGCTCGGTGTCAGCTCAGCGCTTTGATCGCCTTCGCGACACCCTCGCCGTAGGCCGGGTCACAGGCGGTGCAGTTGTCGATGTGCCGCTGCACGACCTGATCCGAGGCACCGTTGATGGCGCGCGCGGTGTTGTCGAACAGCACCTGCTTCTGCTCGTCGCTCATGTTGTTGAACAACACCCGCGGCTGCGAGAAGTAGTTGTCGTCGTCCTCGCGGTAGTCGAAATGATCCGCGACCGCGCCGACCGCCTGCGCCGGGTTCCGGTACTGCGGCTGCTCCTGCCACTTGCCGTAGCTGTTGGGCTCGTAGTGCAGCGATCCGCCCTGGTTGCCGTCGACCCGCATCGCGCCGTCCCGGTGGAAGTTGTGCACCGGGCTCCTGGGCGCGTTGACCGGGATCTGGAAGTTGTTCACTCCCAGCCGGTAACGCTGCGCGTCACCGTAGGAGAACAGCCGGCCCTGCAGCATCCGGTCCGGGGAGAAACTGATCCCGGGCACCACGTGCGCGGGGTTGAACGCGGCCTGCTCGACCTCCGCGAAGTAGTTGTCGGGGTTGCGGTTGAGCTCCCACTCGCCGACCTCGATCAGCGGGTAGTCACCCTTCGGCCAGACCTTGGTGAGGTCGAACGGGTGGTAGGGCACCTTCTCCGCGTCGGCCTCCGGCATGATCTGCACGCACAGCTTCCACTTCGGGAAGTCGCCCGCCTCGATGGCGTCGAACAGATCGCGCTGATGGCTCTCGCGGTCGTTGCCCACGAGCTCGGCCGCCTCCGCGTCGGTGAGGTTCTTGATGCCCTGCTGGACTCGGTGGTGGAACTTCACCCAGAAGCGCTCGCCCTCGGCGTTGATGAAGCTGAACGTGTGCGAGCCGAAACCGTGCATGTGCCGGTACGAGGACGGGATGCCGCGGTCGCTCATGACGATCGTCACCTGGTGCAGCGACTCCGGCAGGTTCGTCCAGAAGTCCCAGTTGTTGTTGGCGCTGCGCAGGTTCGTGCGGGGATCGCGCTTGACCGCGTGGTTGAGGTCCGGGAACTTCAGCGGATCGCGGAAGAAGAAGACCGGGGTGTTGTTGCCGACGAGGTCCCAGTTGCCCTCCTCGGTGTAGAACTTGACGGCGAAGCCGCGGATGTCGCGCTCGGCATCGGCCGCCCCGCGCTCGCCCGCCACCGTCGAGAACCGCGCGAACAGCTCCGTCTTCTTGCCGACCTCGGAGAAGATCTTCGCGCTCGTGTACTGGGTGATGTCGTTGGTCACGGTGAACGTGCCGTAGGCGCCGGAGCCCTTGGCGTGCATGCGCCGCTCCGGGATGACCTCGCGGTCGAAGTGGGCGAGCTTCTCGAGGAACCAGACGTCCTGCAACAGCTGCGGCCCGCGCGGGCCCGCAGTGGCGACATTCTGGTTGTCGGGCACCGGTGCGCCGACCGCCGTGGTCAGCTTCTCGTCGGCACCCTTGGTGTGCTGAGGATCAATGCCATTGCTCATCTAGTGGATCCCTTCCTTACTCTCCGCGCCTCGCGGTATCAGCACGCACTCGGCTGTGGACCTCGGTCAGAATTTCCAATCCGGGCAGGGGCGACCCACCGCGACTTGGGCTGCGCGGCGTTGGGGCTGTGACTCGGTCACCCCGTCCCACTGCAACATCATTCCCCGAACAAGGCAAGAATTGGCGAAAGGGGCGAATTACGACGCCACCTCATCAAGACCCGCGCACGGGCCCGGTCACCATCCGCCCGGTGACCACGATGCCGTGATGGGTACCCGACATCAGCCAACTCCCGATGGTCGGCCCCTCCGCGCCGACTGCCACCCGCGCGTAGCGGAACCGCCCGCGCAGCCTCGCGGAGGCCGCCGCGGGCGCACCGCCCGCGGTCGGCTGAGCGAAACCGAGCGCGCCGACGATCGGCAGGCTCGGACCGCGCGGACTCGCGACGGTGTGCACCCGCCACCCGCCGCCGATCGCCTCACATGCGTCGTGCGTGTCGCCGCCGAAGCGGGCCAGCACCTTTGGCAGCTGCCAGTGCGCCCGGCCGCCGTGGACGGACGGCTCCGAGTCGACGGCGATGAACGGCACCGCCATCGCCGGGAGCACACCGACCCCACGGCCAGGCGTGCGCAGCACCGGGCTGGCCAGGACCTCCCGGTAGGGACCCACCGGTGAGTCCAGGTAGTCCACCATCATCGCCAGGGTCATCGGGATCGTCGACCCGCCGGGTCCGTGCGACGCGGCCGTGGCCGTACTGCGGTGCCACCACAGCACGGCACGGACCCGCGCCTGCCACGGCGGCGGCGGGCTGGCGGGCCAGTCGGTGCGGGGTGATCGGGATTCAGGAACGCTCCACATCGACGGTGCCCCCCTTCACCGTGAGGGGAAGCCTCAGCGCCGCAGGGGCATCGGGCGGGACCACCGGATGGTCCGGCGCCACCGGGTCAACCCGGACGTAGCGGGCTCCCGACGCGGGCCTGGGGTCCACATCACCCTTGTTCGGCCAGAGGGCCATGGCACGCTCGGCCTGCGCGGTGATCGTCAGCGACGGATTGACACCGAGGTTGGCGCTGATCGCGGAGCCGTCGACGATGTGCAGCCCCTCGTACCCGTAGGCCCGCAGGTACGGGTCGACCACTCCGGAGGCGGCGGAATCCCCGATGACGCAGCCCCCGAGGAAGTGGGCGGTCATCGGGATGTTCACCACATCGAAAACCGTTCCGCCCGCGTCGCCGCCGATCTTCTCGGCTATCGTTCGGATCACTTTGTGCCCCTGTGGGATCCACCTCGGCGGCGCCTCACCGGCGCCGCGGTGACTGGTCATCCTGCTGCGCCCGAACCAGCCACGGGCGCGGGTGAGTTCGAGCGAGTTGTCGTCGGTCTGCATCACCAGCGCGATGACGGTCCGCTCCGACCAACGTCGCACCGAGAGACTGCGCAGGAACGCCCCTGGATGCCGCGCCGCGACGGCCAACGTCTTCACCGGCCGGGGCAGCCTCCCGCCGCCATCGCTCAGCACGGTCTGCAACAGGGCGATCGAGTTGCTGCCCTTGCCGTACCGGACGGGTTCGACGTGCGTGTGGTCGTCCGGGTGGAACGACGAGGTGATGGCGACGCCCCTGGTGTAGTCGGCGTCGGTGCGCCCGCGCGCGGTCGCAGCGAGCACGGCCTCCGAGTTGGTGCGGACCACGCTGCCGAGCCTCTCCGACAGCCGCGGGAGCGCGCCCGACTCCCGCATCGCGAGCAGCAGCCTTTGGGTCCCGAAGGTGCCCGCCGCGACCACGACCTGGCCAGCGGTGAGAACGGCCTCGCGCCTGCGTATCCCGTCTGTTCGGCGCGTCCGCACCTCGTAGCCACCGCCCGCCCGCGGCCGGATCTCCCGGACCGTGGTCAGCGGGTGTACGACCGCCCCCGCCCGCTCGGCCAGATACAGATAGTTCTTGACCAGTGTGTTCTTCGCGCCCACCCGGCAGCCCGTCATGCAGCTGCCGCACTCGGTACAGCCGGTGCGGGCGGGCCCCTTCCCGCCGAAGAAGGGATCGGGCACCGTCACCCCCGGCTCGCCGAAGAACACTCCGACGGGGGTCGAGGTGAAGGTCTCGCCGACCCCCATCTCCTCGGCCACCTCGCGCATGATCCGGTCGGACGGGGTCAGGCTCGGGTTCATCCGCACCCCGAGCATTCGTTTCGCCTGGTCGTAGTACGGGGCCAGCTCGGCCTGCCAGTCGGTGATGTGACCCCACTGCGAGTCCTCGAAGAATCGTTTCGGAGGCTGGTACAGGGTGTTGGCGTAGTTGAGCGAACCACCCCCGACCCCGGCCCCCGCGACCACCAGGACATCCGGCAGCAGGTGCAGTCGCTGCACTCCGTACATGCCGAGCTGGGGTGCCCAGAAGTAGCGTCCGACGCGCCAATTGTTCTCCGGCAGCTCGTCGTCGGAGAATCGGCGGCCGGCTTCGAGCACGCCGACCCGGTACCCCTTCTCGGTCAGCCGGAGTGCGGCGACACTGCCACCGAACCCCGATCCGATCACGATCACGTCGTAGTCGTTCACGAGACGCGCTCCTGCACCACGCGCCGGGTCTGATAGTTCTCGACGTCGAATCTCTTTGTCCGGGATCGATACCGGAAGGTGAAGGTGGGCCACATGACGGAGTTGCGTCCTTCTTTGTCGAGGTACCAGCTGGAGCATCCGCCGGTGTTCCACACCGTGCTCCCGAGCTGGCAGGCGATCTCCTCGTTGTAGCGCGCCTGCGCGTCGGGAAGGACCTCGACAACCGCGCCGACGGCGAGCTGCGCCAGCGCGCCGTTGATGTAGGCGGCCTGCGACTCGAGCATGTACACGATCGAGCTGTGCCCCAGGTTCGTGTTCGGCCCGTACATGAGGAACAGGTTGGGGAACCCGGCGACGGTGGTACCCAGGTAGGCCTGGGGGCTGCCCGACCAGTGCTGCGCCAGTGTCCGCCCGTCGCGACCCCTGAGGTGCCGCGCCACGGGCGGTTCGGTGGGCGAGAAGCCGGTGGCGAAGATGATGGCGTCGACCGGTGTCTCCGTGCCCGCACCGTCGACGACGCCGCCCTCGACGACCCCGGCGAGCCCCGAGTCGACCAGGTCCACATCGGCTCGGGCCAGGGTGCGCAACCAGTCGTTGGACAGCAGGATCCGCTTGCAGGTGATGGTGAACGTCGGCGTCAACTTGCCTCGCAGGGCCCGGTCGGGCACCTGCCGCCGCAGGTGCGCCTTGGCGACCGCTTGAAATGCGGGCAACAGCCGGGGCGCCTTGGCCATCGCGAGCACGTACCCCTCGCGCAGCGTGTAGACGGCCGCCCGAACGATCTTCTGCGTGAACGGAATACGGCGATAGAGTCGCTTCTCGAGGCGGGAGAGTGTGCGGTCGCCGCGCGGCAGCACCCAGGCGGGCGTGCGCTGGAACACGGTGAGCCGTTCGACTCGATCGGCGATCTCCGGTACGAACTGCACGGCGGAGGCGCCCGTCCCGACCACGGCGACCCGTTTCCCGGTCAGGTCGTAGTCGTGATCCCAGTTGGCCGAGTGGAACACCTTGCCCCGGAAGGTCTCGATGCCCGCAACGTCCGGCAACCGTGGCGTCGACAACGCACCTGTCGCGGCGACGAGTGTCTGTGCGGTGAGCTCGCCCAACGTGGTGCGCACCCGCCACAGCGCGGCACCGTCGTCCCACGACGCGCCGAGGAGTTCACACCCGGTCAGGACCCGGTCGCGAATGCCGGTGTCGACGGCGGTCTTCCGCAGATACTCGTGAATCTCCGGCTGCCGGGCGAAGGTGTGACTCCAGTCCGGGCTCGGCGCGAACGAGAACGAGTAGAGGGCCGTGGGGACGTCGCAGGCGCACCCGGGGTAGGTGTTGTCGCGCCAGGTTCCGCCGATGTCTGCGGCCCGCTCGATGACCAGGATGTCGGCGGCCGGATCGTCGCGAAGCACGCGCTCGGTGACCGCGAGGCCCGCGAACCCGGCACCCACCACCAGCACGGCGACATGATCCGGCAGCGTCAGCGATTTCGGTGTGGCGGTCATTCCATCACCAGGCCCTTCCAGACCGGGAGCAGCCGCTTCCGGAACTCACTGTCGGATTCGGGGGTGCGGAACAGCGCCGAGACGGCGAGTCCGCGGGCCAGCTCGATGCTCAGGTCGATGGAGTCCATGCTCATCCGCCCGCCCATGACCTCGGTGCTGCCGAGCCGCAGGGCGTCGCCGACCTTCCGCTCGAGCGGGATCATGGCCTCGTGCAGGCCAGGATCGGTGCGCGCCGCCACCCACAGCTCGAGGGCGGCGTAGAACAGCGGCCCGGTGAACGCGTCGACCAGGGTTTCGACACCGTGGTCGGGATCGGGCTGGGCGCCGAGGATCTCGGTCAGGCGCATCTCCATCAGGTGCTCGACGGCCGCGACCACCAGCGATTCCTTGGTCGGGAAATGATGCAGCTGCGCCCCGCGGGAGACCCCCGCCCGGCGCGCGATCTCCTGGGTGCTGGTCCGGGCATAGCCGACCTCGACGAGCAGCTCGATTGCCGCGTCGAGCAATTTCGCCCTGGTCGCCGCCGTTCGTTGCGCTTGCGTGCGCGGGCCCTGATCGGTGTTCTGGGTCACACCGAGCACGGTAGCGCCAAATTTAAAAACAGTCCAGACTGTTGCTAAGTTTCGTTCTCGGTCTCGGGCGACCCGGCCGCGCCCCCGGCCGCGGCCAAGGCCGGCCGGGCGAGCACCTCGACGGCGATCAGCGCGAGCAGGGCCAGCAGCGCGATCGTGAACACCACCACCCCCGACGGGTAGGTCCAGAAGACCAGCACCGCGACGGCGATCGCGACGATCGCCACCCGCAGCGGGACCCGCAGTCGCGCGGTCCACACCTCGACCGGGCTCGGGGCCCTGCCCTCCCCCGTCTTCCGGATCTTGTCGACACCCCGGGTGAACCCGCGGCGCACCGCGAGCGCGGAGGTCGACCCCCCGGTCAGGTAGCCGATCAGGGCGACGACGATGCCTGCCAGGAACCAGGCACGCACCATCGTCTTGAGCGGAGCCGCCAGGGCGTCCACCACCGCAGCGGCCGCCGCAGGGGACAACACGTCCGACGGGATCTCGTCGATGTACACCGCGCGGGCGATGTGGAGCGATACGGCCAGCAGCGCCATGGCGATCGCGGCCCCGAGCCCCACCAGCGACAGTGCCCGCAGCCGCCTGCCGTGCGGCGCCGCGAACACCGCCCCGATCGCCGCCAGCACCGCGATCCACGGCAGCCAGGTTGCGGCCTTGTCCAGCGCGTTGACGGCCCGCTGCGCCTTCACGAGGTCGGCGGACTGGAAGATCACGAAGCTCGCGTCGACGTCGGGGATCTTGTCGGCGAAGGCGAACCCCCGCTGGGTCAGGTTCTCCTTGACGGTCTTGAGTATCGCGTCGAGCGGCACGCTCACCGTGCCCTTCTCGTCGATCTCGACCACACCGGTCTCGCCCGTCGCGACCGCGACGAGGTTCTCGTGGGCAATCCGGTTCGCGTCGACCCACGCGCTCTCGAACTGGTCGCTGCCCACCAGCGAGTGCACGGTGTCCCTGATGAAGCCCTCGGCCTGACCGGCGATCACCGGGGCCAGGCCGACGACCTGCTGCGGCACCCGCGGCGCGTTCTCGGTCAGCGCCGTCAGCGCCTCCTGCGTGATCTTCTCGACGTCGAGCCTGGTGAAGATCTGGCGCGTCACCTGGTCGGTGATCTCGTCCTGCACGGCCGGGTCGGCGCCGAGCGGCGCCACGGTCGCCACGTACCGGTCGGTGTCGAGGATCTCGCTCCGCGTGTACCGGGCCAGCACCGAGGTCAGCAGCAGCACCGCGACCAGGACGATCAGGAGTCCGGACGCCGTCCAGCGCAGCGCGCCGACGACGCCGCGCCGCTCGGCCACCTCGGTCTCGGCGACCCGGGCCCGCTCGGTCGCGGCGACCTGGGCGCGCAGGCGGATCAGCTCCGCCCGCTCGTCGGCATCGAGCGGCTTCGCATCGTCGGTCGGCGTCATAGAAAAAGCATGCGGCCTCGGGGGGCGATTCGACAGCGCCGATCCGCAATCTCACCCGCGCCGGATGAGGAGAAAACAACCGCGGCGCCCCCGACCGTCGAGGCCGGGGACGCCGCGTGGCGAAAGGACCGACGCCTAGGACTCGACCCGGGTCGAGTTGGCGTCCGCGTTGGCGTCGGCGAGCAGGTTCCTGATCTCGGTCAGCAGCTCGATGTCCGTCGCCTCCTTCTCCTCCTCGGTCATGAAGCGCTCCTTGACCGAGGTGAACGGGACGATGAGGACGAAGTACACGACCGCCGCGATGAGGACGAAGTTGATCACGGCGCTCAGGACGGCGCCGAGGTTCACGAAGGTCTCGGGACTGTCGGTGATCTGGAAACCGAAGCCCATCTCGTTGGAACCGCCCAACGACGCGACCAACGGGTTCACGATGTTCTCGGTGAACGCGGTCACGATCGCGGTGAAGGCCGCGCCGACCACGACGGCAACGGCGAGGTCCAGCACGTTGCCCCGCAGGAGGAAATCCTTGAATCCCTTGAGCACTTGGTGGTCCTTTCGTTGAGGAAATCGACCCGACTTGACGGAACGATATCGGTCGGCAGGGCACCGTACACGATTCCGCGCCCCATCTCACCCTGAGCGGATGACGCGGACCGCCCGTTCCCGGCCTTAGCGTGAGCGGCATGTCCAATGACCACAACCGGCAGGAAACGGCCGTCAAGACCATCGCGATCGTCTCGCTCGTCGCGATCGTCCTGACCGCGGCACCGATCCTCGTCGCGCTCATCTTCTGATCCGTCACCCGACCGACACCCCACCGAAGGAACCCATGGACGACAAGAGCCCCGGAGGCTGGGGCGTATTCGCCGGCCTCATGCTGATCATGCTCGGCACCTTCAACGCGGTCGAGGGCATCGCCTCCCTCACCGCGCCCACCCGGCTGTTCGTCGGGGAAGAGAAGATGCTGATCCTCGACTACGACCGGTGGGGGTGGGTACTCATCGCGTGGGGCGTCCTCCTCGTCGTCGGCGGTGGCGCGCTGCTGGCCGGAGCCACCTGGGCCCGGGTCTTCGGCGTCACCCTCGCGCTGCTGAACGCGGTCGGACACCTGACGTTGATCGGAACCCAGCCCTGGCTGTCGATCCTGGTGATCGCCGTCAACATCGGTGTCATCTGGGGCCTCACCGCCGGCTGGCCCGCGAACCGGGCGCCTGCGCAGAGCACCCCCGTCTGAAGCACCCCACCTGTGCCCGCCGCCCCGTCCCACAACAGGACGGGCGGCGGGCACGCGTTTTTCACCTACCCCGGATGAGGAGTCCGATCCGGCGGTCGCGTTGACTTGACCTCCGTGAAGTCCTCGAAACTCTCGGTGAGCCTCGCCAAGGAAGCGCTGGAGGTCCGGAAGCAGACCGCAAGGGGCTGGCTGAAGCGGACCTCGGCCGGGCGCACGGTGGCGCGGATCATCAAGGGAATAGTGGACATCGAGCTCGCCGACCGCTCGATGACCCTGGCCGCGCAGGAATTCACCTCGGTGCTGCCGGTCATCATCGCGGTCGGCACCATCGGCAACCTGGACGGCGTGGGCGACACCATCTCGGATCAGCTCGGGTTCGATCCGTCCGGACTCGACCTGTACAGCATCGCTCCCGGCGCCCTCGAGGCGAGCACGCCGACGTTCGCCACCTTCGGCGTCATCGGCATGTTGATGGTCATCCTGAGCGGGACGTCCTTCGCCCGGGCGCTGGGCCGGCTCTACGGGAAGATCTGGAACATCCCGACCCTCTCCATCCGAGGCAGTTGGCGGTGGGTGGCCGTGCTGTTCGCGGTCGCCTCGTCGGTGGCCCTGCTCAGCCTGGCTCGGGAACTGTCCGGACTGGACTGGGTCGGACCGCCGCTGGCGTTCAGCACCGAGCTGGCCATCTGGTTCGGGCTCTGGTCCGTGGTGCCCTACCTGCTCACCGAGGGCAGGCTCGCGGGCCGGGTGCTGTGGGCCACCGCCGCGCTGACCGCGCTCGGGCTGGCCGTGGTCCGCATCGGGGGACAGATCTACCTGCCGATGGCGGGTGAGTCCGCACAGGAGAAATTCGGCTCACTCGGCCTGGTGTTCACCACCATCACCTGGATGTTCGTCCTGTCAGGTGTGGTCGTCGCGGCGGCGACGATCGTCAAGGCCCTCGCCCTGGACGAGGGCTGGATCGGGCGACTGCTCCGCGGGCCCGCCCCGATCCTCGAACCGGCGAACGGCACCAGCATCGCCGAGGCGGTCTGACCGTCACCAACGCGGTCGCCCGCGAGTGTGCACCTCCCGACGCCCGCACTCGGGCGATGCGACGGTAGGTGCACACTCGGCGGACGGTCAGCCGACGAGCAGCTCCGCGATCTGAATGGTGTTGAGCGCGGCACCCTTGCGCAGGTTGTCGCCGGAGACGAACAGCGCGAGGCCACGGCCGCCGGGCACGCCCGGATCCTGACGGATGCGGCCGACCAGCGACGGATCGCCGCCCGCCGCCTGCAGCGGGGTGGGCACGTCCACCAGCTGCACACCAGGCGCGGCCGCCAGCAGCTCCTTGGCGCGCTCGACGGACAGCGGGTTGCCGAACTCGGCGTTGATCGACAGCGAGTGGCCGGTGAACACGGGCACCCGGACGCAGGTGCCGCTGACCAGCAGGTCGGGCAGGCCGAGGATCTTGCGGCTCTCGTTGCGCAGCTTCTGGTCCTCGTCGGTCTCGCCGCTGCCGTCCTCGACCAGCGAGCCGGCAAGGGGGATGACATCGAACGCGATCGGGGCGACGTACTTGTTCGGCTCGGGGAACGTCACGGCGCTGCCGTCGTGCACCAGCTTCTCGACGTCGTCGATCACCGCGCGCGCCTGGGTCGCCAGCTCCTCGACGCCCGCAAGGCCGCTGCCGGACACCGCCTGGTAGCTGCTGATGATCAGCCGCTGCAGTCCTGCCTCGTCGTGCAGCACCTTCAGCACCGGCATCGCGGCCATCGTGGTGCAGTTCGGGTTGGCGATGATGCCCTTCGTCGGGTTCTTCGCCTCCTCCGGGTTGACCTCGCTGACCACCAGCGGGACCTCGGGGTCCTTGCGCCAGGCGGAGGAGTTGTCGATCACGGTCGCGCCCGCCGCGGCGAACCGCGGGGCCTGGACGCGGGAGAGGGTCGCACCCGCCGAGAACAGCGCGATGTCGATGCCCTTGAGGTCCTCGTCCGAGGTCGCGGCGGTGTCCTCGACCACGATCTCCTCGCCGCGGAACGGCAACTTGGTACCCGCCGAGCGGGCGGACGCGAAGAACCGCACCTTGTCGGCGGGGAAGTTGCGTTCCGCGAGGAGCGCGCGCATGACGGCGCCGACCTGTCCGGTCGCGCCGACTACAGCAACAGTTGTCATCTCTAGCGTCCCGTTCCCGCGTGGACGACGGCCTCTTCGTCGCCGCCCAGATCGAATGCCTTGTGGATTGCCCGAACGGCGTCGTCGAGATCGTCGTCCGCGACCAGCACCGAGATGCGGATCTCCGAGGTCGAGATCAGGTCGATGTTGATGCCTGCCTCGGCGAGTGCCTCGCAGAAGGTGGCGGTGACGCCCGGGTGGCTCTTCATGCCGGCGCCGACCAGCGACACCTTGCCGATGCGCTCGTCGGAGAGGATCTGGGTGAACCCGATCTCACCCTGCAGCTCCGTCAGCTTCTCCACCGCGGCAGGCACGTCCGTCTTCGGCAGCGTGAAGGTGATGTCGGTCTTGCCGGTCTCCACCTTCGAGATGTTCTGCAGCACCATGTCGATGTTGATCTCGGTCTCGGCGACGGCACGGAAGACCTTGGCCGCGTAGCCCGGCACGTCGGGCAGCCCGACGACGGTGACCTTGGCCTCGCTGCGGTCGTGCGCGACGCCGGTGAGGATGGCTTCTTCCACGGGAATGTCCTCCATCGATCCGGACACCATGGTGCCGGGCTTTGTGGTGTACGAGGAACGAACGTGCACGGGCACGTTGTAGCGGCGCGCGTACTCGACGCAACGCAACATGAGCACCTTCGCGCCGCACGCGGCCATCTCCAGCATCTCCTCGAAGGAGACGGTGTCGAGGCGCTGGGCGTCGGGGACGATTCGCGGGTCCGCGGTGAAGATGCCGTCGACGTCGGTGTAGATCTCGCAGACGTCGGCCTTCAGCGCGGCGGCGAGGGCGACGGCGGTGGTGTCGGAACCGCCGCGACCGAGGGTCGTGACGTCCTTGCTGTCCTGGCTCACGCCCTGGAAGCCGGCGACCAGGACGATCGAGCCGCGGTCGAGCGCGTCGCGGACGCGGCCGGGGGTGACGTCGATGATCTTCGCGTTGCCGTGCGCGCCGGTGGTGATGACCCCGGCCTGCGACCCGGTGAAGGAGCGGGCCTCCTCGCCGAGGGAGTGGATCGCCATGGCAACGAGCGAGTTCGAGATGCGCTCGCCGGAGGTCAGGAGCATGTCCATCTCGCGCGCAGGCGGACCCGACGGGCAGACCTGCTGAGCCAGGTCGAGCAGCTCGTCGGTGGTGTCGCCCATCGCCGAGACCACCACGACCACGTCATTGCCCGCGCGTTTGGTCTCCACGATCCGTTCGGCGACGCGTCGGATGCGCTCGGCGGATGCCACCGAGGATCCGCCGTACTTCTGCACGACGAGCGCCACGCTAATCAACCTCCGGATCTGGGAACTGGGTACGAAGTCCAGTTGGCAAGCTTACCGACGACACCGGGCCCGTTCGCAGTCAGCCGGGGCGACCGGGCGGCGCCCGGCCACCCGACGGGACAATAGTGCTCCCGGACCCCCTGCGCAGGCCCTTTCGTGGTGGCACAGTAGCCGAGTGGAATTTCCCAGGCGAACCCATATGCAGGCAATGCAGGAACGGTCCTCCGTCTCCCCGCTCGAGCTGTTCTTCGACCTCGTCTTCGTCTTCGCGTTGACCGGCGTCACGGCGCTGATGGCCGGCGACACCTCGGCCAGGAATCTGGTGCGCGGTGTGCTGGTGATGGCTGTCCTGTGGTGGTCCTGGATCGGTTACACCTGGCTGGCCAACGTGGTGCGCGCCGACGAGGGTTTCGCACGGGTCGCGATGTTCTTCGCGATGGGCTCGATGTTCATCGTCGCGCTCACCATCCCCGAGGCGTTCGACGACCTGCCCGGCGGGCTCCCCGGCCCTGTGGTCTTCGCCGTCGGCTACTTCTTCGTCCGGCTGATGCACCTGGTCACGTTCTGGCTGGCCAGCGCCGACGACGCCCAGCTGCGCGGCCAGCTGCTGCGGTTCGTGCCGTCCATGGTCGCGGGCACCACCCTGCTGCTGATCGCGTCCCAGCTCTCGGGCACCGCGCAGACCCTGATGTGGCTGGCCGCCCTGGTCGCCGACTATCTGGGCACCCTGTTCGGCGGCGCGGGCTGGCGGCTGAACTCGGCGAGCCACTTCGCCGAGCGGTACGGACTGATCATCATCGTCGCGCTGGGTGAGTCCATCGTGTCCATCGGCATCGGAGTGACCGCGCTGCCCATCTCCTGGCCGATCGTGGTCGGCTCGCTGCTCGGGCTGGCCGTCAGCGGGCTGCTCTGGTGGGCGTACTTCGACACCACCACCCTGGCCGCCGAGCGCGCCCTCTCCGCGGCCACGGGCGAGACCCAGATCAGGCTGGCGCGCGGCGGGTACACGTTTCTGCACCTACCGATGGTGATGGGCATCGTGTTGATCTCGCTCGGGCTGAAGAAGGTGCTGAACTACGTCGGCGACGGGAGCCATCACACGCTCACCGACCCGCTCTACGGCATCCCGCTGGTGGCGCTCTTCGGCGGTGCCGCGCTCTTCCTGCTGGGGCTGGCCGCCTTCAAGGTGTACGTGACCAGACTGATGGGGCCGGTCAACCTCGGGCGGATCACCACCGCGGTCGTGATCGTGGCGCTGATCCCGCTGGCCTGGCACCTGCCGGCGCTGGCCTCGCTCGGGCTGCTCACCGCGGCCCTGCTCGCCCTGATCCTCTTCGAGACGGTGCGCTTCGCCGAGCACCGCGACGAGATCCGGCACGGCGCGCACTGACCGATCACGGGCGTTGTCACACCCGCACGGCAGACTGGGCTCCGTGCGAATCGTGTTGGTGCCAGGACCCGAGCACGCGCTGGCGATCCGCACGGACGACCGCGGGCGCGCGCTGGGCGACCCGCTCCCCTTTCCCGACCCGTCCGCGGCCGTGCGGGCCCTCGAACCGGGCGAGCACCCGCGGTGGGTATGGGCCGACACCGCAGCCGTCTATCCCGCCGTGCTGCGCGACGGCCTGCACGTGCAGCGCTGCCACGACCTGGCGCTCACCGGCGCCCTGCTGAGCGTGCGGGCCGGCGGGCCCGCCGTCTCCCCGCAGCCCCCGGCCGACGAACGCCCCGGCCTGTTCGACGCCGCACCGCCCCTCGACCCCGCCGCGGTGGTAGCCGACCACGGCGCGCAGCTCGCGCTGATCGGCGACGATCCGCGGCTGCGCCTGCTGGTCGCCGCCGAGTCCGCAGGCGCTCTCGCCGCCGCCGAGATGAGCCACCACGGGCTCCCTTTCTCCGCCCGCGAGCACCACCGGCTCCTGGAACGCACCCTCGGCCCGCGCACCACCGGCGACGTTGTGCCGCAGCGGATTCGGGAAATCAGCGAGGTGATCAGCGCCGCATTCGGACGGCGGGTCAACCCCGCGTCCCACATCGAACTGGTCGAGGCCTTCGCCCGCGACGGCGTCGAGCTCACCTCCACCCGCGCATATCTGCTGCGCGACGTCGACCACCCGGCGATCGAGCCCCTGCTGCACTACCGCGACCTGGCCAAACTGCACGCCGCCAATGGCTGGACCTGGCTCGACACCTGGGTGCGCGGCGACCGATTCCGTCCCGTCTACGTTCCGGGCGGGGTGGTGTCGGGACGCTGGGCCAGTCGCGGCGGCGGGGCGTTGCAGATCCCGAAAGCTTTGCGCACCAGCGTGATCGCAGACCCCGGGCACACCTTCGTCATTGCCGACGCCGGGCAACTCGAGCCCCGCATCCTGGCGGCCATGTCCGCCGACCCGCTGATGGTCGCCGCGGCCGGCGCGGACGACCTGTATGCGCCGGTTGCCGCCGAGGTGTTCGACGGCGATCGCGGCAAGGCCAAGGTGGCGATCCTCGGGGTCCTCTACGGGGCCACCGCAGGCGAGTCACGCGCGCTGTTGACCCTGCTGCGCAAGCGTTTTCCGGTCGCGGTGCAGTACGTCGAGGATGCCGCGCGGGCGGGGGAACGCGGTGAGGTCGTGCACTCCTGGCTGGGCCGGGCCTGCCCGCCACCGGACGCCGACTGGTGGTCCGGGGGCGACGCACACGCGCGCGGCCGGTTCACCCGCAACTTCGTGGTGCAGGCCACGGCGGCGGAGTGGGCGTTGTGCCTGCTGGCCGAACTCCGGCGACGAATCGCGGACGACGACACCGCCGAACTGGTGTTCTTCCAGCACGACGAGGTGGTCGTGCACTGTCGTGATCCGGAGTCCGCCACCGCGCACGTGCTGGCCGCGACGGAGGCCGCCACCCGGCTGCTGTTCGGCGACACGAGGGTGCGCTTCCCGATGGACGTCGCGGTGCGGGACTGCTACGCCGATCCGCTCGAGACCTGAAGCGGCGCTGCCGGTTCCGCCTGCCGCCTGATCCCCCGCGGCGAGGCCCCGGTGATGTCCCTGACCGCGCGGCTGAACTGGCTCAGGCCGACGAAGCCACTGCGGAGTGCCACCTGGCTGACGGTGAGGTGCGCGGCACCCGGATCGGTCAGCAGGGCGACGCCCCACCGCACCCGGCGTCGACGGATCAGCTCGTAGACCGAGTACTCCTCGTCCTCGAACAGTTTCTGCAGATAGCGGGGGCTGACGTTGATACTCGAGGCGACCTGGGCGATCGTCAGCCTGGGGTCGGTGAAATTGCTCTCGACGAATTCCCTTGCCCGCGCACGATTTCGGATACCGATCTCGTCACGAACCTGGGTATCGCCGGTCGACTGGTGGATCACCGCCAGGCACAGGTCGAGGATGGCACGCTCGATCAGCGCGGCCTCCGCAGAACCGGGGGCGCACACATCGGTCGCCGCGAAATGCTCGATCGCGGCGGCGATCGTGTCGCCGAGCGGCGAGGCGGAGACCGCGGCCCCGACCAGCGTCCTGGTGTCAACGGACCGCGCGGTCAGCACGTCGTGCGGCAGGTAGACGAAGACGTAGTCCCCGCGATGGGAGAGCTCGACCTCGAAGGGCGCGGCGAAGTCGACGAAGGCGATCTGGCCCGCCTCCGCACAGCTGGCGACGCGGTTCTGCCGGATCCGGATCTCCCCCGCCCGCACGCACACCATCGACAGGTACACGCCGTGGTCGTCCGCCAGCCGGTCCGGCGCCCTGATGCCCGAAACCGCCGAGGTCCGAAGCCTGTTCACCCGGATCGAGCCGAAATCCGCCGAGTGCATGACGGCACGGAAACGGTCAGGGTTGATCGCCACCATGTCGGCCGCAGCCGACAGGGTCTCCAGGCCTTCCGGCCCGCTGAGCCGCAGACCTTCGGCGAACTGCTGCGTCAACGACCCGGCCTGCGGTAGAGACTTCCCCTTCATACGCACCCCTGCCCACCCCCGACAAAGGAACCTTCTGTGCGGTGAAGACTACAGCCCGAGCGGACCGTACGGTCTCGTACGAGACCTATTCACCAGGCCGGAGCGGCAGCGACCTCGTCGAGCAGGTGCGCCACCCACTCGGCGCTGACGTCGGTGCCCCCGACGGCGGTCCGGTGGATGATCTCCGCAACGGGCGAGGGCGCCCGCGCGTGCAGCGCCGCGGCACCCGTCCCGGAACGATCCCCGGTCGCGAGGGTGGCGAGCGCCACGCCGAGACCACGCACGTCACAGGAGCGGTCCGCATCCGGGAGCGGACCCGGAAAGGCCAGGAACACATGCCCTTCCATGCTCACGCGGAGCCGATCCGGATCGTCGAGGGCGAGCACGCCGTCCACCTCGTGTGCCCGGCACACCGCGTGCGCCAGGGGCCGGACCGCGGCGGCGGCGTCGACGGCCGACAGCCGGCCCTCCACGACCTCGGACAGCGAGCAGCTCGGCACCCACTCGGTGACGACCGCCCCAGCCGACTCCGCATCGACCATGTCGACGATCCGCGGGACGGCCGAGGCGCGGATGCCGCACATCCACACGGTGCGGGCGAAGACCTCGTCCGTGTCCACCAGCGGGCCCGCGTCGCCGCGGACACCGTCACCGGTGAAGAGGGTCAGCCCGACCTCGCGCCCGGTGACCAGGTCGAGTCCGCGCCAGAACTCCGCCGACGGCACCGCGCCACAGCAGGAGAGCAGGCGGTACCGGCCGACCGCGAAGGTGCTGCCCGGGATCCGTCCCGACGGCGCGACGCACCCGGGGACATGTGGCCTGACGAGACCGGTCGAATTCGCTGCGACGATGGGCAGCCGTTCGGTGTCAGCGCGCATAGACCGGCATTCCGCCCGGCGAATGAGTGACATCCAATGTCATCGGTGCATCCTCACACAGGGCAGAAAGTAAATGACCCCTAAACCCATGGGTTTTCGGACCGCCGAAATGGAGGGTCAATGTCGAGATCGACGGAGTGACTCGAACTCGCAGGTAGGACCCGCCTGCGGACAGCGGCGGCCGAAAACGGCGCCCGCACCCAGGCGCGAATTGTCGAAACCTCGTGCGCGAATCGCACGGTCCCGCGAACCGATTCCGCGACCATTTCCGCTGTCCCGCACGAACGCGGCACCGCCGACCCCCGCGGACGCACGTGGTGGCTCCCGAATCGAGGTGGAGTTGAATTGGACGGTGCCCGATGCCACCCCCGACCCCTCACACCAACCCCCGCTTCCTCCTGCGCCGCGGACCCGGTCGCTGGCGTTCGGCCTCCCACCCGCGGGCAGGCGATGGCCGGGCGGGGTGCGGGCAGCGCTGGCGTTCGGGGTACCCGCGCTCCTCGCCGTCGCGTTCGGCCACCAGGAGCAGGCGCTGATCTTCAGCCTCGGCGCCTTTGCGGTCATCTACGGCGAGGGCAGGCCCTACCGGGCCCGCTGGCGAGTCGTCCTCCTCGCAGGCGCCGCCCTGTTCACGGCCGCGGGCCTCGGCGCACTGATCGGCGGAACCGTCTACCGGACTTGGCCTTTCGACTTGGCACTGCCGGCGCTGATCGAGGTCGCGATGCTCGCCGCGGTCGCGCTCGTCGGGACCTATGTGGTGTCCGCGGCGAGGCTGGGCCCGCCCGGATCGTTCTTCTTCGTGCTGACGTGTGCGGTCGCCACGATCATGTCCAGGTCCGGGATCTCGGTGGCGGTCATCGTCGGCTGCACGGCAATCGGCGTGGTCAGCGCGCTGGTCGTCGCGATGGCGGGGGCGCTCCTGGACCGCCGGACACCCGAGCGCGACGCCGTCGCCGCGGCCGTACGGTCGGTGAACACCTACGTCGAACTGCGCGCGAAGGACGCACCCGCGATCGGCGCGAGACACCAGGCCGCGACCGCGGTGCACGCCGCCTGGGCGGCGGTCTACGACGCGGGTCTGCCCGAGCGCAGGCCCGAGTCGGATCCTGTCCGGTCGCTGCTGTCCGCGCATCTGCGACTGGTGGGGGTCGCGCGCGCCGACGCCGAGGACGGTCCGGATCTCGAACTCGACGCACCTGCCCCGCAGATTCCGTTGGCACGCCCCGACTTCCGGTACCGGCTGCGACGCTCGTTCACCCTCGACTCGCACGCCTGCACCACGGCGTTGCGGGTGCTGCTGGCGAGTCTCGTCGCGGGTTCGCTGAGCGTGGCCGTCGGCCTGGACCGGCCGGATTGGGCGGTGATCGCGGCGGTCCTGGTCCTGCACCAGGGACCCGACCGGATCCGCGGCACCGTGCGGGGACTGCACCGTTTCGCAGGCACCGCAGTGGGTCTGGTTCTGTTCGCTGGGTTGTACGCCCTCGAACCGAGCGGTGCAGCGCTCATCCTGTTGCTGATGTCCCTGCAGTTTCTGATCGAGTTGTTCATCGCCCGCAACTACGGGCTCGCGGTCATCTTCATCACGCCGCTGGCCATGCTCATCGGGGGCGCCTCGCATCCCGACGCGGACATCGGGCCGATGATCCGCGACCGCTTCCTCGAGACCCTGCTCGGCGTCGCTGTGGCGCTGGCTGTCCTGTGGTCGGTGGCGCCCCGGGCGCACCGCCGCGAACTCCGCTGGGCCGAGACCCGCACGATCGACACCGCGCTCACCCTGGTGTCCGGGCTGCGCACCACCGCGCCGACCGCGCCTGCCGTGATGGCGCTGCGGCGGGACGTCCAATTCGAGCTGATCGGTGCGGGTTTGAGCGCAGCCGATGCCGCCCACAACGAGCGGGCCTGGACGCAGCGGCAGTGGCCGCGACACCTCGAGATCTGCACGCTGGGGTACGACCTGCTCGCGCAGTGCTGGGCGACGGATCCGAACGGTCGGCTCGCCGATCCGGACGGCTGGGAGACGCGACTTCGGGACTGTGCGCGTGGGTGAGCAGTGCGATTCACCCGGGAAGCATGAGACGCCGACCGGCGGGGCGGGTTTGACTGGGTGTCCGTCGAGCGGAAGGACCGCCATGGTCGACACCACGGCCCTGACCGAGCTGTACAAGGATCTGCACGCCCACCCCGAACTGTCGTTCCACGAGACGCGGACGGCGGGCATCGTCGCGGACCGGCTGCGCGCGCTGGGTTTCGAGACCAGCACGGGGGTGGGCGGGACCGGCGTCGTCGGGACGCTGCGCCGCGGTGACGGCCCCACCGTGCTGCTCCGCGCCGACATGGATGCGCTGCCGGTCGCGGAGGAGACCGGACTGCCCTATGCCAGCACGGCACGCGGCACTGATCCCGACGGCGAGGACGTGCCGGTGGCGCACGCGTGCGGTCACGACATGCACGTGGTGTGCCTGCTCGGCGCGCTGGAGGAGCTGGCGGACGACCGTTCCGGCTGGCGCGGAACAATTCTGGCGGTGTTCCAGCCCGCCGAGGAGCTCGGCGGCGGCGCGCAGGCCATGGTGGACGACGGTCTGTTCGACAGGTTCGGCACCCCGGACGTGGTGCTCGGCCAGCACGTGGCCCCGTTTCCCGCCGGCATGCTGGCCGTTCGGCCGGGGCCCGCGTTCGCCGCCACGGACGCATTGAGAATCAGGATGTTCGGCAAGGGCGGTCACGGCTCGCGGCCCGAGACCACGATCGATCCGGTGGTGATGGCCGCGTCGACGGTGCTGCGGTTGCAGACCGTGGTGTCCAGGACCGTCGCCGCCACCGACACCGTGGTGCTTACGGTCGGTTCCCTCCGAGCGGGCACCAAGGACAACATCATCCCGGACGAGGCCGTGCTCGAGGTGAACATCCGCACCTACGACAAGGCGGTGCGCACCAGGGTCCTCGACGCGGTCACCCGCATCGTCGATGCCGAGGCCGCCGCGGCGGGTGCGACCCGCACGCCGGAGATCAGTCCGATCGACAGCTTTCCAGTCCTGGTCAACGACCCGGCCGCCGTCGAGCGCACCGCGACCCTGTTCCGGTCCCGGTTCGGGGACGAACGCGTCGTCGACCCCGGGCTCGTCACGGGCAGCGAGGACGTCGGCGTCTTCGCGACGGCGTCCGGGGCCCCGTGCTGCTATTGGCTGTTCGGCGGCGCGGACCCGGAGGCGTTCATGCGGGCCGCGGCGGCCGGGACCACCGAACGGGACATCCCGTCGAATCACTCCGCACGCTTCGCACCGGTCCTCGAGCCGACCCTGTCCGTCGGCATCGAGGCTCTGGCGATGGCGGCTCGGGAGTGGCTGGGACAGAGCTGAATCCGCTCAGCCGACCTTCACGATCGGCGGGATCTCGTAGGTCCCGTCGAACACCTCGGGCCGCGGGCTGTACATCCGCAGCAGCGGCCGGAAGCCCGCGGCCGGGGTCGGCAGCCAGTTCGCCCGCGCGGTCGGGTCCGTCGGTTCGGTGGCGCTGAGGGTGATCGTCAGCGAGCCGTCCTCCGCGTACACCAGCCCTGCGGTGCGGTCGCCGATCGAGTAGCGGTCGATCTCGTTGTCCACCAGGTAGAACTCCGGCAGGTCGTACATGGTGATCGACCAGAACGCGTCCACCGGCGGGCTTTGGGCAAAGGTCAGCGTGTAGCTGCGCTCACCGGTCAGCTCGTCACCGTCGCCGTCGAGGTAGACCGGGGCGTAGGCCGCCTCGTAGCCGTGGTTGCCCCACAGCCCGCCCATCGCGGCGGCCGCGCGCAGTCCGATCGCCCTGGTGCGGTCGGCGATTCGCCACTCCGGCGAGTTGACGGTGCCGACCTCGAAATAGTCGTCGTTGTAGTCGAAGATGTGGAACGGCTGATGCCAACCGTTGACGATGGTGTCGCCTGCGCCGGACTTCAGCGCGGCCACCAGTCCGTCATGTCCCGCCTGCGCGCCGGCGGTGAGCGCTGCGGCCAGGTCCGGGTTCCCGTCCGCGTACGGCGACGGGCCCCAATCCAGCAGGCCGAGCGGCTCGAAGGACGCCTGCAGCGGGAGATCCTGCGCCGCAGGCGGATACGCCTGCAGACACACCCGCAGCTTCTCCCAGAACGCCAGTGCCTCTGGGACATTCGGATCGGGGATGGGCAGCCCGGCGGGCTGGGCCTGGGCCCCGGCCGGCGTCAGCGTGAGCTGCTCCTGCAGCGCGTGGACGCGGGGCAGGTCCGCCTCGCCTGCGCAGGCCCACCGCCCCACGATCGACGCGACCGTGGTCGGGAACGCGATCCGGGTCACGCCGCCCGGCGTCTCCCCCGACCACCCCGGGGGCGTCAGCAAATAGCGTCCCGCGACCGTCCCGGTGGCACGCTTGCCCACGTACGCGAAATTGTTCGTCCACGCGTCCACGAACTGCAGCACGTAGTAGGCGCCGTCCGTGTCAGGGACCTCCAGCAGCAGCGGACCGTCGGTCAGGTCCAGCTGGGCCATCGAGTACACGGTGTCGTTGTTGATGGAGACGAAGGTGTCCTTCGGCCCGGCCAGGGAGCCGGCGTGGCTGAACGTGTTGAACGGCGCGGCAGCGTTGGCCCCGACCCCCGTCGTCACGTAGCGGTGCACCTGGTCCAGGTTGAACACGAGCGGAAATCCGAACACGTAGGCCTTCGCGGCCAGATCCTTCAGCTCGGTACCCATACGACTCTCCCCTTCGCCGACACTTCCTCCAGATCATCACGAGACCCGGACCGGCCACCTCACCCGTCCCGTGTGAGGCTGCCGCCCGTGCGCGGTTCGCGAGTCCCCGGACCCGTCAACCGCGCACGGGCGCGTAGCGCCTGGCGAGGCTTGCCACCCAGTCGGCCGCGTCGCCCGGATCCGCCGGCGGTGCCTCGACGAGCACGAGTTCGCCGACACCCAACTCCTCCAGGGCGGCAACGTCACCGGGGCCGGCGTCCCGCAGCGCGACCGACAGCCGCAGCTCGCTCGGCTCGCGGCCCTCCTCACGACAGAATTCGCGCAGGACGCCGATCCGCTCGGCGACATCGGCGATGCCGGCCAGGTTGAACCCGTACCAGCCGTCTCCCCAGGCCGCCACGCGACGCAGCGCGGCGTCGCTGTTGCCCCCGAGCACCACGGGGATGCGGCGGTTGTGGACCGGCTTCGGGTTGACGCGGACCTCGTCGAAGGCCACGAACTCGCCGTCGAACGACGCGACGTCGTCGGACCACAGCCTCCGCATGGCGGCGACATACTCCGCGGTGCGCTCGCCGCGACGCCCGAACGGGACGCCGAGCGCGGCAAACTCTTCCCGGGACCAGCCGATGCCGACGCCGAGTGTGAGCCGGCCACCGCTGAGCTGATCGAGGGTGGCCGCCTGCTTGGCGACGAGGACCGGATTGTGTTCGGGCAGCAGGAGCACCCCCGTCGCGATGCCGATGGTGCGCGTGGCCGCGGCGGCGAAGCTGAGCCCGATCAGCGGATCCAGCCAGGCCGCGGCGGCAGGCACCGCGATCCGGCCGTCGTCGGCGTAGGGATAGCGCGACGCCGAACGGTCCACCATCACGACGTGCTCGCCCGACCACAGGGTGGCGAACCCGTTGCCCTCCGCGGCTGTCGCGACCGCGTCGATCACCCCGCGGTGGGCACCGGTGCCGATACCCAGTGCATGCAGACCCAGTCGCATACGGCGATCGTCTCACGCAGGACGGCGGCAGCCCCGCTGTTTCCGTCCCCCGGACTGTGCGTGAGTTGCACCCCAACCGGGGTACAACTCACGCACCGGCGCGAAGCGCCTGGATCGCCTCGTCGACGGTCGCGAAGATCCGCCCCGACTCCGCGAAGTGCCGACCGAGCTCCGTCTTGCGGGCGGTCTCGAGATCGCGCTGCGGGACGTCAGTGAAGTAGATGGTGACGCCGCGGGCGGACAACTCCTGCTCGAGGTCCCGGAAATGGTGCATCACCGTGGTGGTGATCTTCCATGCCCGCGAGCAGTCCAGCACGACGGTCTCCGAGCCTGCGGCGTCGATACGTTCCCGGATCACCGTGACGTTGGCCAGCACATTCGCCGTGTACAGGGCCGAATCGATCCGCAGCACCAGCGGATCGGCCGGAGTCGTCGGAGCGTCCTCGTCGCCGCCGACCCACCGTCCGTCCGCTGCTCGGCGCAGTTGCACCACGTGTGGGCGGTCGAGCTCACGCAGCACCAGGTACAGCGTGAACAGCACGCCGACCGCGACCGCGGGCAGCAGGCCCGCCGTCAGCCCGATCAGCGCCGTCGCCAGGGCTATCCAGAACTCCAGCTTGTTGATCCGCCAGAACCGGGCGAACGCCCCGAGGTCGACCAGCCCGAGCGTCGCGACCACCACCATCGCGCCGAGCGTGGCCTGCGGCAGGTCGCTGAGCACCGGGGCGAGGAACAGCGCCACCAGTACCGCCAGCGCCGCGGTCACCAGACCGCTGGCCTGGGTGCGAGCCCCGGCCCGCAACGCAACCGCCGTCTGCGAGAACCCGCCGGCGGGCGGCAGGGTGTGGAAGAACGCGCCCGCCGCCGAGGCGACACCGTTCGCGAGCATCTCCTGGTCGCTGTCGATCTGCGGTTCGCCCGGCCTGCGCACCCCGCGCGCCACCGACACCGTCTCGAGGAAGGCCATCGCGGCGATGGCGAGCGCGCCGGGGATCAGCGCGCCGACGTCGTCGAGGCTGGGGATGCCCGGCAGCGGGATGCCTTGTGGGACCTCCGCGATCAGCTCGACCCCGCGGCCGTCCAGTCCGGCGAAGGCGACCAGCGCGATCCCGACCGCGACGACCACCAGCGGTCCGGGAATCCGTGGCACCAACCGCGCCATCGCGTACAGCGCACCGATGGAGCCGGCCGCGAGGAGCACGGTGGCCCCGTTCGCGTCACCGATCTGTCGCACCGCCGACCACACCACCCGGAAGAAGCCCGTCGCGTCCGGATCGGAGGGCACGCCGAGCAGCTTGGGCAGCTGGCTCGCGGCCACCGTCAACCCGACGCCCACCTTGATGCCGGTGAGCGTCGCCTCGTTGATGTTCTCGACGATCGACCCGAGCTTGAGCACGCGCGCCAGCAGCAGGATCACGCCGACCAGCAGGGTCAGCGTCATGAGCGAGCTCTGCGCGTCGTCCGAGCCTGCCGCGATCCCGGCACCGATCATCGTCGAGGCCGTCAGCAGGGCGATCGTCGACGTGGTGCTGACGCTGACGGCCCGCGCCCCGCCGAGCATCGCGTACACGACCATCGGCACCATGCAGGTGTACAGGCCGATCTGCACCGGCATGTCCGCGATCGTCGCGTAGGCCATCGCCTGCGGGATCACCACCGCCCCGGCGCTGAGTCCCGCCACGACATCGGAACGGAGCCAACGCTTCTGGTATCCGACCAGGGTCGGCACCAGCACCGGGGCCTTCCGCCGCAGATCGAGTCCGGTCATGACTTCTGCTCCATCATCCCGACGTTCACGTCAGGCCCTTGGCCGCGACCCCCTCGAAGTTCGGCGACCGCCACGTCAGATTCCCGAACCCTGATCGGCGAGGGCCTCGGCGACGGTCGGGTACACCCCGAGGCGCCTGCCCTCCGGCGCCGCCCGCTTGAGCGTGTCCCGGAACTGACCGATGTCGCGGGCAACTCGTAGTTCGATACCCTTGCGCCCGAGCGTATCCCGCAACTGCAACAGCATCTCGGTGGCGCTGACGTCCACGAACGGCGACGTCTCGGCGTCCAGCACGACCGTGCGGGTGTCCTCGGTGCACAGCGCCTCGATGCGCTCCTTCACGTGGTCGGCGTTCGCGAAGAACAGGCCGGCCTCCACCCGCACCACCACCACGTCCGGACGGGTGGCGATGTCCGGATGGCGCTCGGCATCGACCCACAGCGACCCCTCCTTCGCGAGCGCCGCGACGTGCGGGCGCGACGAGCGATAGAGCAGCAGCAGCATCGACACCCCGATGCCGATCACCAGGCCCGGGAGGGTGTCGAACAGCAGCACGCCCATCATCGCGGCGACGGCGCCCGCGAAGTCGGCGCGGGCGGCGGGGCCGTAGATGCTGCCGAGCCGCTGCGTCCACACGCCGTAGAGCCGCTTGATCGCGGACACGTCGACAAGCTCGATGACCGCGGCGATGACGACCGCCGCGAGGGTCGCCTCCGGCAGGTTCTCGAACAGCCCGGTGAGGAAGAGCAGTGTGACCACGGTCAGCGCCGCGACGACGAGGCCGCTCACCTGGGTCTTGGCGCCGGCCCCGCCGTTGACGGCGGTCTTCGACAGGCTGCCGTTGACCACCATGCCCGAGGTGAGACCCGAGCCGAGGTTCGCGGCGCCCATCCCCATCAGCTCACGGTTGGCGTCCACCTCGTAGCCCGCCTTGACCGCGTAGGTCTTGGCCGCGCCCAGGCCCTCCGCGAAGCCGATGAGCAGCACGCCGACGGCAGGCCCCAGCAGGTCCACGTACTCGTCGAACCCGACGCCACCCGGCAGCCCGACCGAGGGCAGCCCGGAATCGATGTGCCCGACGATCTCGACGCCCTCGCCGTCCAATCCGAAGGCCGCGACCGCCGCGATGCCGAGCAGCACGGCGAGCAGAGATCCCGGGACCAGCGGCAACCAACGTTTGAGCCCCAGCACCACCGCGAGGCTGAGCAGTCCGACAGTCAGTGTCCGCCAGTCGGTGTCGCCGAGGTTCCGGATGACACCCCAGGCCTGCTCGAAGAAGTTGCCGTCTGACTTCGGCACCCCGAACAGCTTCGGTACCTGGCCGATGATGATGGTCAACGCGAGGCCGACGATGAAGCCCTTGAGCACCGGCTCGGAGATGAAGGACGCGATGAAGCCGAGCCGGATCAGTCCCGCCAGCAACCCCACGATGCCGGTGGCGATGGCCAATACCGCAGACAGCGCCACGTATTTTCCGCCGTCCGCACCCGCGATCGGCGCGATGATGGCCGCCGACAGGGCCGCGGTCGCGGACATCGGACCGACCACCAGGTGCCGCGAACTACCTACCGCGGCATAGAGAATAAGCGAGGGGATGGCGGCGTACAGGCCGACCACCGGCGGCACCCCCGCGATGGTGGCGTAGGCCAACGCCTCCGGCACCAGCACCGCCCACACCGTGAGGCCGGCGATGACGTCGGGCCGGATCCATTTCCTCTGGTAGCCCTGCAGGGAGCCGAAAAGGAGCCACCGCTCGCGCTTGTTCTCCGTCGTGTTCACTCCCGCCGGCCCCTTTCGCCACAGTCTCCCCATGGTGTGGCAATCGATCCGTGGCCGCTTCACCTCAAGCGGGTGAGGCGTGAGAGGCCGGTCGAGGCGACCATCGGTGACACGGACATTCCGACGGAAGTGGAGCGATCAGTGACCAAGGAATTCAAGGGCAGCATCAACCTCGACGTCCGGGACTCGGTGTCCGACTGGGATGCATTCCTCCCCGACAAGACACCGAAGGGCGCACCGAACGTGCTGGTCGTCCTGTACGACGACACCGGGCAGGCGAGCTGGTCGCCGTACGGCGGGCGCATCAACATGCCCACCATGGACCGGCTCGCGCAGAACGGCCTGACCTACTCGCAGTGGCACACCACCGCGCTGTGCTCGCCGACCCGCTCGACCTTCCTCACCGGGCGCAACCACCATCTCAACGGGTTCGCGACGATCTCCGAGTCCTCCACCGGATTCCCCGGCTACAACTCGCACATCCCGCCGTCGAACGCCACCATGGCCAACGTCCTGCGCGACGCCGGGTGGTCGACGTTCTGGGTGGGCAAGAACCACAACGTGCCGATCGACGAGTGGACCGCGGGCGCATCGAAGAAGAATTGGCCGCTCGCGCAGGGCTACGACCGCTTCTACGGCTTCATCGGCGGCGAGACCAACAACTGGTACCCCTCCCTCGCCGAGGACAACCGGTACATCGACCAGCCTTACTCTCCCGAGGAGGGCTACCACCTCTCCAAGGACCTCGCGGACCAGGCGCTGAAGATGATCCGCGACGTCAAGCAGACCGAGCCCGAGAAGCCGTGGTACCTGTGGTTCTGCCCGGGCGCAAACCACGCACCGCACCACGCGCCGCAGGAGTACATCGACAAGTACAAGGGCATGTTCGACGACGGCTACGAGGCCTACCGCGAATGGGTGCTCGGCCGCATGGTCGAGAAGGGAATTCTCCCCGAGGACACCGAGCTCACCCCGCTGAACCCGATGCCCGAGGGCACGTTCTCCCACACCGACGAGGTGCGGCCGTGGGACGAGTTGAACGACGAGGAGAAGCGGATGTTCTCCCGGATGGCCGAGGTGTTCGCCGGCTTCTCCGAGTACACCGACGCCCAGGTCGGCCGGATCGTGGACTACCTCGAGGAGTCAGGGCAGCTCGACAACACGCTGATCGTCTACTGCGCCGACAACGGCGCCTCGGGCGAGGGCAGCCCGAACGGTTCGGTGAACGAGGGCAAGATCTTCGGCGGCTACCCGGACGACGAGGAACAGAACCTCACGATGGTCGACAAGCTCGGCAGCCCCGACACCTACAACCACTACCCCACCGGCTGGGCGGCCGCGTTCTCGGCGCCGTACAAGATGTTCAAGCGCTACACCTACCAGGGCGGCGTCTGCGACCCGCTCGTCATCCACTGGCCGGCGGGGATGAAGGCGCGGGGCGAGGTGCGCCACCAGTACCACCACTCCACCGACATCGTGCCGACGATCCTCGAGGCCTGCGGCGTCGCGTTCCCCGACACCTACAACGGGGTCGAGCAGACCCCGCTGTCGGGCGTCTCGATGAGGTACTCCTTCGACGCGCCGGCCGACGGTCCGACGACAAAGGAGACGCAGTACTACGAGATGCTCGGTCAGCGCGGCGTGTGGCACCGGGGCTGGAAGGCCGTCGCCGTGCACGGCCCGATGGCGGGCATCGGCAACTTCGACAAGGACGAGTGGGAGCTGTACCACACCGACGTCGACCGCGCCGAGGCACACGACCTCGCGGCCGAGCACCCGGACAAGCTCGAGGAACTCAAGGCGCTGTGGATGTCGGAGGCCGAGGCGAACAACGTCCTGCCGCTCAACGACCTCCAGATCATCGGAAGCCCCAAGGACTTCGAGACCTTCATCGGGATGGAGTTCCACCAGCCGGTACCGCCGAGCGGCCAGTATGTGTACTACCCCGGCACCAGCGAGGTGCCGGAGCGTTCCGCCGCGAACGTGCACGGCGTCTCGTACAAGATCCTCGCCGAGGTGGACCTCACGCCCGACTCGCAGGGCGTGATCTTCGCGCACGGTTCGCGGTTCGGTGGCCACTCGCTGTTCGTCAAGGACGGCACGGTCACGTATGCGTACAACTTCCTCGGCATCCCGCCGGAGGACCGCATCTCGGCCCCTGTGCCGACGTCGGGCAAGCACATCATCGGCGTCGAGTTCACCAAGGAGGGCATGGGCCCGAACCGGGAGGGCATCGGACCGCTGAAGCTCTACATCGACGACAAGCTGGTCGGCGAGCAGAAGATCCGGACCGTGCTCGGGCACTTCTCGCTCTGCGGCGAGGGGCTGTGCATCGGGTACGACAGCGCCGACCCGGTGTCGAGCGCCTACCCGGAGCCGCGCTTCGAGTTCCGGGGTGGCGAGATCGCGAAGGTGGTCTTCGACATCGCCGACGACGCGTACGTCGACGTCGAAGCTCACCTCGCCGCCGCGATGTCACGCGACTGACCCGGCCGACGGCGGTGGCTCCGGATCTCCGGAGCC
>NZ_JBSGTR010000045.1:0-44512 GCF_053607505.1 Rhodococcus sp. NPDC055112 | reverse complement strand
CTCTCCCGAGGAGCGCCGGCCCCTCGGCCACCGCGCAGGCGGCTGATTCCCGCACCCGGGTGATCGACACCCGCCCCTCGACCCCGTGTGCTCGGCGCAGCGACCGCCGCGCGCCGAGCACACGGATCCACGCCCCCAACGCCGCGACCCTCATGCCGAAGCCGACGGTCGCATTCCCAACCACCGAAGGAACAGCCATGACACAACGAGCGATCACCCGAGGCGTCGCCGCAGGCGCTGCCGCCGTACTGTCCATGGGGGCGCTCGCCGTCCTCGGGGCAGGTACCGCAGGCGCTGCCCCCGGCTCGACCTCGTGGGATGACGGCAAGTCCCAGTTCACCCGGACCATCAGCAACACCACCCCAACTGTGGGCGACACGGTGACCGTGACCACGAAGTTCGATCGGACCAGCTGGGTAGACGAGTACATCTACAGCGTCACGGACCGGCATCCGTCCTGCCTGACCTACATCCCCGGCTCCGCCAAGATGGGCGGGGCCCCGACCGACACCGACGACGTCAAGCCCGACTACGCCCATTCCTCCTGGAGCGTCATCTCCTGGGTGGTCCAGAATCGCCCGGGCTTCCACGCAACACCGGAGTACAGCGTCTCCTACAAGGTCGGCGCGAACTGCCCCATCGGCACCCCCCTGGCCACCGGCATGGACTACACCGGATCACTCGGCAGCGGCAACTACGGCAACAAGGGCCCGTCGATCACCGTTGCCCCCGCCAGCACCGGTGGAACGGGCGGAACGGGCGGCACCGGCGGCACCGGCGGAACGGGCGGCACCGGCGGCACCGGCGGCACGGGCAGCCTCAGCAAACTCCTGGCCGGCTTCGGTTCCTGACGACCGGCACGCGATGAAGGGTCTGTCCCCGGCCACCGCGGCCGGGGACGGGCCCTTCATTTCTGACGTGCACAGCACGACGCTCGATCCGGGCTATGGATCCTGCTGGTTCTCCACGATCCAGGCGGCGATCTGGGTTCGCGAGGTGAACCCGAGCTTGGACAGGATGTGTTCGACGTGGCCCTGGGCGGTGCGGGGCGAGATCACCAGCATCGAGGCGATCACCTTGTTCGGGTGGCCTGCCGCGACCAGCCGGGCCACCTCGGTTTCGCGCGGGGTCAACAGTGAGGACACCGGCGCGGGCCGGGGCTGGTCGGTGAGATTCTCCCCGAGTGCGTAGGCGACGGATTCGTCGAGGTTCATGGCGGTACCGGTGCGAAATGCTTCGCCATAGGCCTTGTCCCCGAGCGTATTACGGGTGAGTTGCTCGCACTCCTCGTGGTTGCCGAGCAGGTTCGGGAGGGTCACCGAGATCCTTCCGACCGTCTGCGCGAGCGTCTCGGCGGCGCCCATCAGGACGGCGGCCCGGGTTGACTGGTGCTCGCGTATCACGGCCCAGGCCAACGACTCGAGGCACCAGCCCGCCACGACCAGGTCTTTGAGGCGCCGGAGGAGCGGCAACGCCGATTTCAGGAGGGCTGTTGCCCGATCGGTCTCCCCCGCCTCCAGTGCGGTCAGCGCGAGGGCCCATGACGCCCACGCACGGTAGGTGGACTCGCCTCGCGGCGCGGTGATCGCGAGCACCTGCTCATGACAGGCGATCGCGGTCTCCTCGTCACCCGACAGTCCACTCGCGATCGCCAGGCCGAGGAACCCGCCTATCGATCGTGCGATCTGGAGTCCGGTCCCAGTCGGGTGGGAGCCCTCCGCGCGTGCCCCGGCGAGGGCCGACTGGAACGGTTCGACCGCCGCTGCGAGGTCTCCGGTGAACAGGGCCAGATATCCACGCGCGTAGTTCGCGATCTCGAGCGACTCCGCATGCCCCAATTGCTGTGCGAGCGAACAACATTCCACCGCCCGTGCCGCGGCCTCCTCAAGTTGGCCCTGCATCCCCGCCAACAAAGAGTCGCCGTACAGCGTCTTGACGCGCTCCTCGGCACTCGCGGTGTCCGAGCCGTTGAGGCAGCGGCCCATCCAATACCGGGCCTCCGTCAACAGACCCCGGCACGACCAGAACAGCCACAGGGCGTTCGCCATGCGCGGGGTGACATCCGGGTCGGTGGCGATGACCGATTCGGTCATGCTGAACGTCAGCGCCTCCCGCAGATTCGGCTGTTCCCGATCGAATCGATCGACCCAGTCCACCTGGTCGGGGCCGATCCACTCGATCTCGACCCGCTTCACCAACCGCTCGTACCACGCCAGGTGCCGCCGCTGCGCCGTGGAATAGTCGCCGGATTCGCGCAGCTTCTCCCTGCCGTATGCGCCGATCGTCTCGGCCATGCCGAATCGCACCACCGCCCCGTGTTCCTGGCGAACCAGGATCGACTTGTCGACGAGCGAGGCCACCGAGTCGAGAAATCCGTCGGTGACCAGATCCTCGGGACAGATGCCCTCGGCCGCGTCCAGCTCGAAACCGCCAACGAACACCGACAGCCAGGCCCACAGCTGCTGCTCACGGGGCCCGCACAGCTCGTAGCTCCAGTCCACGCAGGACCGCAAGGTCTGCTGTCGGGACGGTGCCACCCGGGAACCGACGGTCAGCAGCCGGTAGCTGTCGGTCAGGCGCTGCAGGGTCTGCTCGGCCGACATCGCGCGGATCCGCACCGCGGCCAGCTCGATGGCCAACGGCAGCCCGTCCAGCCTGCCGCAGATTGCCGCTACCGCAGCGCAATTGGCCTCGGTGAGCGCGAAATCAGGCACCGCGGCGGTGGCCCTCGCGACGAACAGCGTCACCGACTCGTATCGGGGCATCGCCTCGAGCTGTGACGGCTGCTCCACATCGGGAACAGTCAACGGCGGCACCCGCAGCACCCGCTCCCCGTCCACCCCGAGGATCTCGCGGCTCGTGACCAGGATCCGCAGCTCCGGGCACTCTCGCAACAGTTTCTGCGCCAAATCCGCGACGGCACCCAAGAGGTGCTCGCAGTTGTCCAGGACCAACAATGTGTGCCGGGTGGAGAGGTGATCGGCCAGCAGGCGAGCCAACGACAGGCCCGGCTGATCCGGCAGCCCGAGCGCGCCGGCGACCGTCTCCACCAACAAGTCGGAATCCTGCAGGTCACCGAGCGCGACGAACCACACCCCATCAGCGAAAGCTCGCCGCGAATCCTCGGCGACCCGCAAGGCCAGCCTGGTTTTGCCGACCCCACCGATGCCGGCCAAGGTCACCAACCGCGAGATCGCCAAAAGCCGCCTCGCCTCGGCGATCTCGTGGCGCCTGCCGATGAAACTGGTCAGCTCCGCCGGCAGGTTTCCGGGCTTCTGCTTCACCAAGGTCGCCATCGAGCGTCCTGTCGTTTCGTCGTTGTCGTGTGATCGAAACTACCCCTGTCACACCATGGCAGGGGGATCGATGGCCCGTGTGTTCCGTTCGAAGTCGCACGGCGAGAACGGCGAAGGGGCTGTCCCCGGCCGAGGTGGCCGGGGACAGCCCCTTCACTCTGAGATCTAGGCGCCGATCAGTCGCTGGGCCAGGTAGCCCTCGACCTTGTCGAGCGAGACCCGCTCCTGCTCCATGGTGTCGCGCTCGCGGATCGTCACGGCCTGATCGTCGAGGGTGTCGAAGTCGACCGTGATGCAGAACGGGGTGCCGATCTCGTCCTGGCGACGGTAGCGGCGGCCGATGGCGCCCGCGTCGTCGAACTCGACGTTCCAGTTCTTACGCAGCAACGCCGCGAGATCCTTCGCCTTGGGGGTGAGGTCGGCGTTGCGGCTGAGCGGCAGGACGGCGGCCTTGACCGGGGCAAGGCGACGGTCCAGGCGCAGCACGGTGCGCTTGTCGACCCCGCCCTTGGCGTTCGGCGCCTCGTCCTCGGAGTAGGCGTCGACCAGGAAGGCCATCAGCGAGCGGGTCAGGCCGGCTGCCGGCTCGATGACGTACGGGGTGAACCGCTCGCCGCTGGCCTGGTCGAAGTAGTTCAGGTCGGTGCCCGAGTGCTCCGAGTGGGTCTTGAGGTCGAAGTCGGTGCGGTTGGCGACGCCCTCGAGCTCGCCCCACTCGCTGCCCTGGAACCGGAAGCGGTACTCGATGTCCACGGTGCGGGTCGAGTAGTGCGAGAGCTTGTCGGCCGGATGCTCGTACAGCCGCAGGTTCTCTGGGTCGATGCCGAGGTCGGTGTACCAGGCGAGCCGGGTGTCGATCCAGTACTGGTGCCACTGCTCGTCCTCGCCCGGCTTGACGAAGAACTCCATCTCCATCTGCTCGAACTCGCGGGTGCGGAAGATGAAGTTGCCGGGCGTGATCTCGTTGCGGAAGCTCTTGCCGATCTGGGCGATGCCGAACGGCGGCTTCTTGCGCGAGGTGGTGAGCACGTTGGCGAAGTTGACGAAGATGCCCTGCGCGGTCTCGGGCCGCAGGTAGTGCAGCCCCTCCTCGGTCTCGATGGGGCCGAGGTGCGTCTTGAGCATCATGTTGAAGTCGCGCGGCTCGGTCCACTGGCCGACGGTGCCGCAGTCCGGGCACACGATGAGGTCCATGGCCACGTCGTCGGGGTTGTCCAGACCCTTCTTCTCCGCGAAGGCCTCCTGCAGGTGGTCCTGGCGGTGCCGCTTGTGACAGTTCAGGCACTCGACGAGCGGGTCGTTGAAGACCCCGACGTGCCCGGATGCGACCCACACCTCGCGCGGGAGGATCACCGAGGAGTCGAGGCCGACGACGTCGTCGCGGCTGGTGACGATGTTGCGCCACCACTGCCTCTTGATGTTCTCCTTCAGCTCGACGCCGAGCGGCCCGTAGTCCCAGGCAGACTTGGTACCGCCGTAGATCTCACCGCAGGGGTAGACGAGCCCCCTGCGCTTCGCGAGGTTGGCGACGGTCTCGATCATGGACTTGGGTGCCACTTGGGGAGCTCTCCATCTGGGTAATAGATGCTGCGGTCACGTGCGGTTTTCTGCGCCCCAGCCTATCTGCCCCGCCGGGCCGACCGAAATCTCCCCATTTGACATGCGCATCCATGCATATCAAAATGGAATCGATTTGCAATAAGGCGAGCGGGACCGGCCACGGGATCCGACGAGGAGGTGGGTGCGGGGTGAGCATCAGCGATGCCGACGATCTCCACGCCACCGAACACGTCCCGTCCGGCTCCAGGCCGCCTGCCGCCCTGCCGAGCAAGGACACCCTGAGCGCGGCGGGTGACATCCTGCGCGCCCTTGCCGCTCCCGTGCGGATCGCGATCGTGCTCCAGCTGCGCGACGCGGAGCGCTGCGTGCACGAACTCGTCGAGGCGCTCGGCGTCACCCAGCCGTTGATCAGCCAACACCTGCGGGTGCTCAAGTCGGCGGGCGTCGTGCGCGGCGAACGCACCGGCCGCGAGGTGTTCTACCGCCTCGTCGACGACCACCTCGCCCACATCGTGATCGACGCAGTCGCCCACGCCGAGGAAGGACCGAGACCGTGACCGAAAAGAACGACCGGCGCAGCCCCGTCGTGGTCGGCGTGCGGGCCACCAAACAACGCAGCGCGATCTCCGCACTCCTCGACGAGATCGACGAGTTCCGCTCGGCGCAGGACCTGCACGACGAGCTGCGCAAGCGCGGCGAGGGCATCGGCCTGACGACGGTCTACCGGACGCTGCAGACCCTCGCCGATGCCGGCACCGTCGACGTCCTGCGCACCGACACCGGCGAGTCGGTGTACCGCCGCTGCTCCTCCGGCCATCACCACCACCTGGTGTGCCGGTCGTGCGGGTTCACCGTCGAGGTCGAGGGCCCGACGGTCGAGCAGTGGTCGCAGTCCATCGCCGACGAGAACGGCTTCACCGACGTCAGCCACACCGTCGAGATCTTCGGCACCTGCCGCAACTGCTCCGCCTAGCGTCGGCTCGATTCCGCGCCCGCCGCTCGGGCCGCCCGCGCCGGTGGGTGCGCGGGATATGCGTGTACCAGAGCGGTCGAGAACTTCGGGACCGCTTGGGTGAGAGCGTGTTCGGCTCGATGCGCGATCCGGTGCGCGTCCTCGAGACTGGCACCGGCGTCGATGTCGAGTTCGGCGTCGGCGTGCAGCCGGTGACCGATCCACCGCATCCTCAGGCTCCGGACCCCGGCCACCCCCGGCTCGGCGGCGAGCACACGCTCGCAGGCATCGACCAGATCCGGATCGACGCCGTCCATCAACCGGCGGAACACCTCGCGCGCCGCGCTCATGAGCACGACCAGGATCGCGGCCGTGATGAGCAGACCCACGACGGGATCGGCCAGCGGGAACCCGAGGGCGACGCCCCCCGCACCGAACAGCACTGCGAGCGAGGTGAATCCGTCCGTGCGCGCATGCAGGCCGTCCGCTACAAGGGCGGCGGACCCGATCTGCCTGCCGACCCTGATCCGGTAGAGCGCGACCAGCTCGTTGCCGATGAACCCGACCAACCCGGCCGCCGCCACCCATCCGAGGTGCTCGATCTGCACCGGATCGAGCAGCCGACGCACCGCCTCGTATCCCGCGATCAGCGCGGACAGCGCGATCATGGCGAGCACGAACAGGCCGGCCAGATCCTCGGCGCGACCGAACCCGTACGTGTAGCGGCGGGTCGCGGCGCGGCGGCCCAACGCGAACGCGATCCACAGCGGGACGGCGGTCAGCGCGTCGGAAAAGTTGTGGATGGTGTCGGCCAGCAGCGCCACCGACCCCGAGACCGCGACGATCGCCAGCTGCAGGAGCGCGGTGACACCCAGTACGACCAGGCTGACCTTGACCGCCCGGATGCCGATCGCGCTCGATTCGAGGGCATCGTCCACGCGGTCGGCCGCGTCGTGGCGGTGCGGGACGAACACCTCCCGCACCGCGGACCGAAGACCGCCGCCGTCCGCCGTCCGATGGCCGTGCCCGTGGTGTTCGTGTGTCATGCCGGGCCGCCGATCTCGCCGACCGCAGCCTCCCCCGCGCCATCGGCGTGCAGGACCCGCAACCCGCTGTCGGTGCGGTGATGGCCGGGCACGCCGGGACCGGCGTGTTCGGCGTTGAACACCGCGTCGGTCAGCAACTGGCGCACGTGGTCGTTCTCGAGCCGATAGAACACCGTCGTGCCCTCGCGGCGTGTCCGTACCAGCCGCGCCATCCTCAGCTTCGCCAGATGCTGGGACACCGACGGTGCCGGCTTGCCGACGTGCGCCGCCAGCTCGTTGACCGAGCATTCCCGGTCGACCAGGGCCCACAACACGTGCACGCGAGTGGCATCGGCCAGCATGCGGAATACCTCAACGACCAGGTCCACCTGGTCGTCCTGCAGCCGCCGGCGGCAAGCTGCATTATCTGCATTCATACGCAGATAATACTCCCGAAAGCGGCGTCGGGCTCGACCGGACATACGCGACGTACAAGTCCGCCGCGCTCATCGAGGCCGATAGATTCTGGGGACATCCCGGGAAGGATCGAAGATGGTTCGTGACGTCGTGCGCCGTGCGCGCGAGCTGATCGCTGAGGGCGATCAGGAGCAGGCGCACGCGATCCTGACGCTGGCGCTGGATGCGCAGAGGTCCGCCGCCCAGGACGTGGAAGCAGTAGCCGTGGCCGAGGCGACCGGGATGCTCGTCCGGATGGAAGCTCCGTCCGAAACGCCCGATGTCGTCGAGCGGCGTATCGCGAGGATGAGCGAACTCACGGACGGCTTCGACGGCGACGCCGTCCGTGAGGCCCGCGCACTCGCCGAGCTCGAGGCGATCGAGTGGATCCACAGACACGAGCCCGATGATGCGGTCGTGCTGGTCGATGTGATGCGAGCGGCGGAGTCGTTCGCGGCACGTCACATCGGGGACCATCAACCGCTCGGTGTGCGACAGGCACGAGCTGAAGCAATGTTCACCGCCGAGATCCTGCGGCGGCACCTGGGACGGGATCGCCATCGAGTCGCGGTCGGACTCGAGACGCTGGCGCTCACGCTCACCTCGGAATCCGATGACAGACTGCGTCACCTGCGCATTGCAGCGCTCTATCAGGCGGCGCAGATCCGCTACGACATCGGCGATGACCCGGAGTCCGCGATCGGCCTGATGCACCGTGTGATCGCCGAGGCCGAGCCCGTCCCCTCGGCACGGACGCTCCTGTACGCCGCATCGCTCTGTCTGGTCGACGACGAGATCCGCCGGGGAGCGCCTGCCGCGGTGGCGATTGCCCACGGCCTCCGCGCCCTTGACGTGCCCGTCGCCGATCTCGGCTCCGAGGCGGCCACCGAACAGGTCCGGCATCTGGACCAGATACTGGAGCGGCTTCCCCACACCGAGCGCGACCTCGCCACCGTGGAACACGGTGCCGCACTGGTGGACCGCTATGCCACCTGCGCATCCGAGGACGCGCGCGAGGCGATCCTGTGGTGGGTGCTCAGGGGCGTCTCAGGGGACGCGGGCGCGGTGACGGAGGCCGGTCGACAAGTCCTCGCGCACGCCGACCACGCGTTCGGCGCCGACCCGAGCCCGCTCACCGCCGCAGCACGGGCGCGGGTGGCGGCACGTCTCGCCGAGGTGACCGCGCATCTCGGCGACCCCGAGGGTGCCGTGCGACTCTACGAGCGGCTCGATGCTCGGTTCCCTGGGCACGAACACGACGAGCGCCTCGTCGTGCCGCTCGCCCTGGCGATGGTCGACAGGGCACTCCGACTCGCCGACATCGGACGACGCGGAGATGCACTCGATGCGCTGGCGCAGGTGCCCCACCGTTACGCCACGGCCGCCGGTGTGCCCGGCGTCCCGGCCGCGATCGCCCAGGCGATGTACTGGCGAGGACGCCTACTGCGGGAAGCAGGCGAGCTGGCCGAATCTCGCCGCGTCATCGGCGACACCGTGGCTCGCTCGGCCCCCGACTCCGACGCCGACGTGCGCCTGTGGGCGGCCAATGCGCTCTTCTCGATATGGCAGTCACCCGGGCTCGATCCCGCCGAGATCGATGGTGCCCTACATCGCTTCGCAGACCTGTTCGCCGACGACGAGGACGTCCGCATCCGCCGCCTGGACGCCCGGCGACGCCTCACTCAGTCGACACGCGCGGCAGAGCGCGGCGAACGCCAGGTGGCGGCGACGGTGCTGCAGGGCCTGGTGACCAAACATGCGGACAGCGACGACCCTGACGTTCGCGACACCGTCGAACTCGCGACCGAGAATCAACGGATCCTCGCGATCTCCTCCCCCACGGATGCGGCCCCCGCCTCGGCGGGAGAGGCCAACTACCGCGATTTTCGCGAACAGGTGCACCAGGCCGACCGGGCGGTCGAGGAGGGACGCCGCGCGGACGCCGAAGAACTCCTCACGGCGATTGTCGCCGACACCGGCGCAGACCCCGATCCGAACATCGTCATGCTCGGGCTCGCGGCGTCGGACGTGCTCGGAGGCTTGTTGGTCGACGCCGGGCGGTGGGAGGAGCTCGTCGCCGTCGCACGCGGCGCCGCCTTGCGCCGCCCCGGTCTCGACACCCGGGCACGCCGGGTGCACGCACGGGGTCACCTGAGGCTCGGCATCGCGCTCGGCCGGCTCGGCGAGGAGCGTGCCGCGATCGAGGCCTACGAGGCGCTCGAGCGGCTCGCCGACGGATCGACCGACGGCGACATCGTGAACGCCCGCGAAGTCGCCGCCTACAACCGCGCAGTCCTGATCGACGACCTGGACGACCCCTTCGCCGCGATCGCCGCCTACGACCACGTCCTCAGAATCCACGACCAGTCCGTCGACTCCGCCGAGCGCCGGCTCCGCCGCATCAAGACACTGCGCAACAAGGCGCTGCTCCTGACCGGTCTCGGCCGCCTACCCGAGGCGACCGGCGCCCACCGAACGATCCTGGACATCGCCGGCGCCTTCCCCGATGCCGACATCGCCGAACGAGGTCGCAAGTCCGCCTTCGACCTGGCGGCCTGCTACGCGCAACTCGGCAGCCACCGTGCAGCATCGGACCTCTACACCTGGATGCGATCCGCCCATCACCTCGGATTCACCCGCGACGAGCTCAAGAGCATCACCCGCTCCGCCAAGAAGGCGGCCCGCGAATCCAAACGCGCACACCGGTGACGCCTGAGCGCGGCGACTACGGCAGCAACCCCTGCCGACCCTGATCCGCGCCCGAGAGCACCAGCAGCAGCATGGTGGTGAGCGCCTCGTCCTCGAGCCCGGCGGCCGGGAAGGTGTAGCGCAGGATCACGTCGGCCAACTTGCCGCGGGTGATCACCGTGATCGACCCGAACTGCATCATCGAGTTCTTCTCGGCGACCTTCTTGTGCAGCGCGGGCTTGACGGGACGGTCCCACGCCAGCACGGCGGTCACCGACAGCACGTCGAGTCCGGGCGCGAGGTTCACCGCCCGCAGCGAGCACAGGGCGCCCGCGTACTCGAAACCCAATGACCCGTCGTCGGATTCGCGCACCTCCACGAAATGCGCGAGCGCATCACGCGCGCGGACCTGCAGCTGCTCGGCGGTCCCGGCGCCCGTCACTTCACTCCTCCGAACCTTCGGTCGCGCGAGGCGTACTCGACGCACGCGGCCCACAGGTCGCGGCGGTCGAAGTCCGGAAACAGCTTCTCCTGGAACACCATCTCCGCGTATGCGGACTGCCAGATCAGGAAGTTCGACGTGCGCAGCTCACCCGAGGGACGCAGGAACAGGTCCACGTCGGGCATGTCGGGCTCGTCGAGATACTTCGCGACGGTCGCCTCGGTGACCTTCTCCGGGTTCAGCTCGCCCGCCGCCACCCGACGCGCGATCTCCCGTGCCGCGTCGGCGATCTCGGCTCGACCGCCGTAGTTCACGCACATCGTCAGGGTCATCGTGGTGTTGTGCTTGGTCAGCTCCTCGGCGACCTCGAGCTCCTTGATGACGCTCGCCCACAGCCTTGGCCTGCGCCCCGCCCAGCGCACCCGCACACCCATCTCGTGCATCTCGTCGCGCCGACGCCGGATCACGTCCCGGTTGAAGCCCATCAGGAACTTCACCTCCTCGGGACTGCGCTTCCAGTTCTCGGTGGAGAACGCGTACGCCGAGAGCCACTTCACGCCGATCTCGATGCAGCCCTCGAGGGTGTCCATCAACACCGCCTCGCCGCGCTCGTGTCCCGCGGTGCGCGGCAGGCCCCGCTCCTGGGCCCAGCGACCGTTGCCGTCCATCACCAACGCGACATGCCGCGGGATCAGCTCGGGCTGCAGGATCGGCGCCCTGGCGCCGGAGGGGTGGGGGGCCGGGGGCCGGATCACGCGGTTAGGCGGAGCTTGCGGTTCGCGTCGTCGAATCACGATCACCATCCTGCCCGACCGGACGGGGTGGTCCCGCCACCGCCCGCGGATCCGCGGCATCCGACTCGACCACGGCGTGCGGCCGCGAGCGCTCGATCAACGGCAGGGTGCGCAGCTGACGCTCGAGGTGCCACTGCAGGTGCGCGGCGACCAGCCCGCTGGCCTGCGCGCGGACCGCGGCCGTGACGGTCTCGGTGTTCGCCCACTCGCCGCGGGCGAGCGCGTCCATCAGGTCGAGCACGCCAGGGGATGGTGTCGCCGAGCCCGGCGGTCGGCAGTGCACGCACACCGCCCCGCCCGCGGCCACGTGGAAGGCCCGATGCGGACCGGGCGCGGCGCACCGCGCACACTCCTCCAACGCGGGTGCCCAGCCGGCGAAACCCATGGCCCGCAACAGGAACGCATCGAGGATCAGCTCGGGCGGCCGGACCTGCTCCCCAACCGCGCGCAGCGCGCCGACGGTGAGCTGATGCAGCCGAAGGGCGGGGGCCCGCTCCTCGCCCGCGAGCCGCTCCGCGGTCTCGAGCACCGCGCAGGCTGTGGTGTACCGGCCGTAGTCGTCGACGATGTCCCCTGCGAAGGCGTCCAGGGTCTGCACCTGGGTGACGATGTCGAGGTTGCGGCCGGGGTAGAGCTGCACGTCGATGTGCGCGAACGGCTCCAGGCGGGCCCCGAACTTCGACTTGGTCCGGCGCACACCCTTGGCCACCGCCCGCACCAGCCCGTGCTGACGGGTCAGCAGGGTGACGATGCGGTCGGCCTCGCCCAGCTTGTGCTGGCGCAACACCACCGCGTGGTCCCGGTACAACCTCACCCGGAAAGTGTCCCACGATGCGGGGACAATCCCGGACCGCCCGCCTCGGCGCGCACCGCGTCAATCCAGCCGCTGCCCGATCAGCTCGGCGAGCCGGTCCGGCGCCTCGAGCTGCGGCCAGTGCCCGATGTCGGGTAGCACGGTCACCGCGGTGTCGGGGCGCAGTTCGAGCAGCCGCGCCGGCATGTCGGGGACGGCGATGGGGTCACACTCGCCCCACAGCAGCGTCAGCGGCTCCCGGTACTCCACCAGCCCCGCGGTCCAGCGATCCTGATGCGCCCGGCGCTCGAGAATGTAGCGGTTCTGACGGGGCAGCAGCCGCCCGCCGCCGTCGCGCTCGATCGCCTCGATCAGGGCGTCGATGGCACCGGCAGGGGCGGGCGCGCGCGGCGAGAAGCTGCGGTCGAGCGCGCGGGCCAGCAACCATCGCGGGGGCGAGAACGGCAGGGCCCGCGCGGGCAGTCGCAGCATCGCGCGCTGGCCGGACGTCAGCTGCGCGAGGTCGATGAAGATCGAGCCGTTGGTCAGGATGACCTGCTCGGGAACGAACCCCAGTGCGCCGTGATTGTGCCGGTACATGAGCTCGGCCACCACGGTGTCCCCCATGTCGTGGGCGATCAGCACACAGCGGCCGATGCCCAGTTTGCCGAGCACGGCCTCCACCAGGTCCGCCTGCTCGAACAGCGAGTAGCTGGCGGCGGCCGGCTTGTCGGACAGCCCGAACCCCAGCAGGTCGAGCAGCACCACCCGCCGACCGGACCCGAGCCGCTCCGCCACCGCGGCGAAGTCGTGCGACGAACCGGGAAACCCGTGCACGATCACGAGCGGAGTGCCGGTTCCCTCCCCTACCTCGGCGACGAAGATCCGGTTCCCGTCGACCTCGAGGTGGCGCCCACGCCCTTCCCAGGCCCTCAGGTCACCGCTCATGACTCCTCCGATGTTCGGCGCTGGGCCCAAAGTTACTCACCGGCCTGGCCTCCTGGCGCGAAAACCTGGCGGGCGACACCGCCCAGAGGTACTGTTCGTTCGAACGAACAGACACGGGGAGGCACGGCGTGAGCACGCACATCGAAGACACAAGGGAGCTCGGACTCGAGGAGACCGCACGTTCTCTGGCGACCGGCGCGTCCACGTCCGTCGACCGGGTTCGCCACAGCCTGGACGCCATCGATGCCAGCCAGCCGGGCCTCAACGCCTTCCGGGTGGTTCGCCGCGAGGCCGCGCTCGCGGAGGCGGCCGAGGCCGACCGTCGGCTGGCCGCGGGTGAACGCCTGCCACTGCTCGGCGTGCCGATCGCGGTGAAGGACGACGTCGACGTCACCGGCGAACCGACGGCCTTCGGCTGCCCGGGCGAGTTCCCCGCCAAGACCGCGGATTCCGAGGTCGTGCGGCGACTCCGCGCCGCGGGTGCGGTCATCGTCGGCAAGACCAACAGCCCCGAGCTCGGCCAGTGGCCGTTCACCGGCGGCAGCTTCGGGCACACCAGGAACCCGTGGGCGCGCGAGCGGACCCCCGGCGGATCCTCCGGTGGCAGCGCGGCCGCGGTCGCCGCCGGGTTGGTACCGGCCGCGCTCGGCTCGGACGGCGCGGGTTCGGTCCGCATCCCGGCGTCGTGGACCAACCTGGTCGGCATCAAGCCGCAGCGCGGACGGATCTCCACCTGGCCCGACGCCGAGGCCTTCTACGGCATCACCGTCATGGGCCCGCTCGCCCGCACGGTGGCGGACGCGGCGCTCCTGCTCGACCTGGTCTCCGGCAGCCACGAGGGCGACCTGCACCAGCCCCCGCCGGTGACCGTGCGTGACGCCGTGGACCGCGAGCCCGGCAAGCTGCGGATCGCATTGTCGCTGAAGATCCCCTACACGGCCACGCCGAGGACCCTGCACCCCGAGGTCAAGGAGGCGATCGGCGCCACCGCGCACGCGCTGCGCCGCCTCGGCCACGAGGTGACCGTCGCGGACCCCGCCTACGGGCTGCTGTTGGGCACGAATTTCCTGCCGCGGTCGATGGCCGGGCTGGAACAGTGGCGCTCGCGGGTGCCGGACCCGACGCTGCTCGACCCGCGCACCCTGTCCAACGCGCGCACCGGCAGGCTACTGGGGGGCCTGCCGTTGCGCGCGTCCCGCGCCGCCGAGCCGCGCATGCGCAGGCGGATCGGCACCATCTTCAACGACTTCGACGTCATCCTCGCCCCGACCACCGCCACCCCGCCGCCGCCGGTGGACGCGATCGACGGCATCGGGCACTTCGAGACGGACAAGGTGATCACCGCCGCCTGCCCGTACACCTGGCCGTGGAACATCCTGGGGTGGCCGAGTGTGAACGTGCCCGCCGGCTTCACCTCGGACGGCCTGCCGGTCGGCGCGCAGCTGATGGGGCACGACAACACCGAGCCGCTGCTGGTCTCGCTCGCGGCCCAGCTCGAGCGTGAACTACGTTGGGATCGTGAACGTCCCGAACAGTGGTGGTGACCGGTGAGCGAGGCCCCGGTTCGTGAGCGGATCCTCGCCGCGGTCCTGCACATCATCGGCACCGACGGCATCGCCGCCGTCACCAACCGTCGGATCGCGGCGCAGGCCGAGGTCTCGCTCGGCTCGATCACCTACCACTTCCCCAGCCAGACGGACCTGCTGCGCGACGCGCTGCTCGGGTTCGTCACCGCCGAGACCGCTCGGCTGACCGCCCTGGCCGAGCAGTACCGGGATGCCGGGTTGAGCGTGCAGGACGCCGCCTCCCTGACCGAGCAGGTGGTCCGGGACCTCGCGTTCGACGCCGAGCGGATGGCGCCGTTCGAGCTGTACATCCAGGCCGGCCGCGACCCCGAGCTACAAGCGGCCGCCGACGAGTGCTTCGCTGCCTACGACACGCTCACGGTGACCATCCTCGAAGCACTCGGGATTCCCGACGCCGCCGCGATCGCGCCGACCCTGGTCGCGACCATCGCAGGCCTGCAGCTGCGCCGCCTGGCAACCGGTACCGCACAGGACGTGTCCGCGGCCATCCTCAGGCTCGTCCTGCCGCGGTGAGAGCCCCGATCAGCACTCCCCCTCAACCGCGGCGTCGTAGCCGCGAATCAGATCTGCCCGTTCCTCGTCGCTGGCCATGACCCAGGCGGGCGAGGACCGGACCAGGTCGAGCATCCACGCGGCCTCGTACTCGCGTGTCCAGTCGCCGTCGCCGATCTGACGCCGGAACGCCTCGCTGGATTCGAGCAGGCGCGCCACGCCCGCGCAGGTATCCGAGGTCGACCTGAAAGCGTCCGCGTGATCGACCGGCGCCTGCGACCACATCATGTACATGTCGTCGGGTGGTGGAGTCCTGCGGACCTCCTGGTCGCCGCCCGAGCACCCCACCAATACCGAGCACGACAACACGCCCACGGCGATCCCGACGCCGCGGACCGTGCCGCTCCGAAGCGGCCGCACCGGCTAGAACCCCAGGCGGCCCAGCTGTTTCGGGTCGCGCTGCCAGTCCTTGGCGACCTTCACGTGCAGCTCAAGGAAGATCCGGGTGCCGAGCAGCTTCTCGATCTGGGTGCGCGCCTTGGTGCCGACCTCGCGCAGCCGGGCACCGCCCTTGCCGATCACGATGCCCTTCTGGCTGGGCCGCTCGACGTAGAGCAGCGCGTGCACGTCGAGCATCTCGCCCTGCTTCTCGGTGCGACCCTCGCGCTCTATGACCTCCTCGATCACCACGGCCAGCGAGTGCGGCAGCTCGTCGCCGAGCCCCTCGAGCGCGGCCTCGCGGATGAGCTCGGCCATCAGCGTCTCCTCCGGCTCGTCCGTGATCTCGCCGTCCGGGTAGAACGCCGGGCCCTCGTCCATCGACTTCGCCAGGAGGTCCACCAGCATCTCGACCTGCTCGCCCGATGCCGCCGACACCGGGATCACGTCGGTCTCGGGTCCGAGCAGCTTCGACAGCGCCACCAGCTGCTCGGCGACCTTCTCCCGGCTGACCTTGTCGATCTTGGTGACGATGCCGATCAGCTTGGTCTTCGGCGCCATCTGGCGGACCTGCTCGAGGATCCAACGGTCGCCGGGGCCGATCTTCTCGTCCGCGGGGATGCACAGGCCGATCGCGTCGACCTCGGAGTAGGTGTCGCGCACCAGGTCGTTCAAACGCTGACCGAGCAGCGTCCTCGGCCGGTGCAGCCCGGGGGTGTCGACCAGGATCAGCTGGGCATGCGGGCGGTGCACGATGCCGCGGATGGTGTGCCGGGTGGTCTGCGGCCGCGACGAGGTGATCGCGATCTTGCTGCCGACCAGCGCGTTGGTCAGCGTCGACTTGCCGGTGTTCGGCCGTCCGACGAAACAGACAAAGCCGGAACGGAATTCGGTCTCAGTGCTCATGGGCATCTCCAGAAATGGGTCGGTAGGGCTCCCAGCCCATGACATAGGGGTCCGAGCCGTCGGCTCGGGCGGCGATCAGCTTGGCGGATGGCGTCACCTCGGTCAGCGCGAGCACCCCGGGCTCGTTGTCCCGGACGGCGGTCACGATGTCCGGGGCGCTGCCGGGCAGGTCGCCCACCACCGCGGCGGCCTCGAAACCCTCCGCCCCGCTCGAGAGTGCCGCGGCGATCGCGGCCTGCAACGCGGTCAGGGTCAGGGCGTCGAGCGAGACCGGACCCGCGGCGTAGGTGCGACCGTCGAGGTCCCGCACCGCGGCACCCTGCGTGCCGCCCGTTCGCCCCATCGCCCCGCGGGCGAGGACCACCAGCTTGGCGTCCTCCTCGTCGAGATGCTCAGTCATGTCGGCCCTCGTCTCCCTCGTCATCGCCGACCGAGTCGGCGTCCGGTTCGGGCGCTCTCCATGCAAGAACAGTACTGATCCGGACACGGCCGCGGACGTCGCTGCCGCCCTCGGCACGCAGCATCAGGCCGTCGGTGGTGACCTCCGAGCCCGGCAGCGGGACGCGGCCGAGCCCGTAGCCGAGCAGCCCGCCGACCGTCTCCACCTCGTCGTTGTCGATCTCCATCTCGAAAAGCTCGGCGAGGTCCTCGATCGGCAGGCGGGCCGAGAGCCGAAAGCGACCGTCGCCGAGGTCCTCCACCGGCGCGATCTCGCCGATGTCGTACTCGTCGGCGATCTCGCCGACGATCTCCTCGATGACGTCCTCGATGGTGACCAGCCCGGCGATGCCGCCGTACTCGTCGACCAGCAGCGCCATGTGGTTGCGGTCGCGCTGCATCTCCGCGAGCAGGCTGTCGAGCGGCTTGGAGTCGGGCACGAACACCGGCGGGCGCATCACCTCGCCGACGGTGACGCCACGGCCGCCGTCGGTCGAGTGATACGTCCTCTGGACCAGGTCCTTGAGGTACACGACGCCGAGGATGTCGTCGACGTTCTCGCCGATCACCGGGATCCGGGAGTGACCGCTGCGGACGGCAAGCGAGGTCGCCTGACCCGCGGACTTGGTCGCCTCGATCCACACCATCTCGGTGCGCGGGACCATCACCTCCCTGGCCGGGGTGTCGCCGAGCTCGAACACGGACTGGATCATCCGGCGTTCCTCGTCGGCCACCACCCCGCGCTCCTGCGCCATGTCGACCAGCTCACGCAGCTCGATCTCGGAGGCGAAGGGGCCGTTGCGAAAACCCCGACCCGGGGTGAGCGCGTTGCCGACCAGGATGAGCAGCCGGCTGACCGGGGAGAACAGGACGCCGATCACCTGCAGCGGCAGCGCCGCGGCGAGCGTGATCGAGTACGCGTGCTGGCGGCCGATGGTCCGCGGCCCCACCCCGATCGCGACGTAGTCGATGAGCACCATGACGACCGCGGTGACCAGCAGCGCCCAGCTCCGCTCGAGCATGTCCAGCAGCGCGGCCGCGAGCAGGACCGTGGCGGTGATCTCGGCCAGGATCCGCAGCAGCACCATGAGATTGACGTACCGGGGCCGGTCCGCCACGACCATCAGCAGCCGCTGCGCACCCGGACGCGCATCCTTCGCCAGGTCCTCGACCCGGGCCCGGGAAATCGTGTTGAGCGCGGAGTCGATGGCGGCGAACAGCCCACCGAGCGGTACCAGGACCGCGGCCAGCAGGATCTGGACTAGCTCATCACTCACTGCTCGGGGCCGTCGAAGAACCCGGTCTTGCCCAGCAGCCTGCGGTCACGGGCGGCCAGTTCCGCCTCCCGCTCGGCCAGGCGCAGTTCGTCGTACCAGTCGGCGAGCAGGCTGTTCTGCAGCGCGAACATCTCCTTCTCCTCCTCCGGCTCGGCGTGGTCGTAGCCGAGCAGGTGCAGGACACCGTGCACGGTGAGCAGCGCCAGCTCGTGCGCGGTGGAATGGCCGGCCTTGGCTGCCTGGTCGGCGGCGAACGCGGGGCACAGCACGATGTCGCCGAGCATCGCCGGTCCGGGTTCGGGGGCGTCGGGCCGGCCGCCGGGCTCGAGCTCGTCCATCGGGAAGGACATCACGTCCGTCGGGCCGGGCAGGTCCATCCACCGCATGTGCAGGTCGGCCATCGTGTCGAGGTCGACGAGCACCATCGACAGCTCGGCCGCCGGGTGCACGTCCATCCGGCCGATGACGAACCGTGCGACGCTGATCAGCTCGCCCTCGGAGACGTCGATCCCGGACTCGTTGGATACCTCAATGCTCATGACAGTCGTTCTCCTCGGGGCCGCCTGCGGCGGGGAATGGGCGGGGGCGGTGTGGTCACGTGGGCGGTGGGCCGACCGTCAGCGCCGCGACGAGCGGGCCTGCGCCGCCCGGCGCTGCGAGCGGTTGCCGAGCTTGACCTCGTCGATCCGCTCGGTCTCGAAACGTTCGTAGGCGTCGACGATGTCGGAGACCAGGCGGTGCCGGACCACGTCCGCGCTGGTGAGCTCCGCGAAGTGGATGTCGTCGATGTCGGTCAGGATCTCCGAGGCCGCCCGCAGCCCGGACCGGGCGCCGCCGGGCAGGTCCACCTGGGTCACGTCGCCGGTCACCACGATCTTGGAACCGAACCCGAGCCGGGTCAGGAACATCTTCATCTGCTCGGCCGTGGTGTTCTGCGCCTCGTCCAGGATGATGAACGCGTCGTTGAGGGTGCGGCCACGCATGTAGGCGAGCGGGGCGACCTCGATGACGCCTGCCTGCATCAGCTTCGGGATGGCCTCGGGGTCCATCATGTCGTGCAGCGCGTCGTGCAGCGGCCGCAGGTACGGGTCGATCTTCTCGTGCAGGGTGCCGGGCAGGAACCCGAGCCGCTCGCCCGCCTCGACCGCGGGGCGGGTCAGGATGATCCGGCTGACGTTCTTGCTCTGCAGCGCCTGCACGGCCTTGGCCATGGCGAGGTAGGTCTTGCCGGTGCCGGCGGGACCGATGCCGAAGACGATGGTGTTCGCGTCGATCGCGTCGACGTATCGCTTCTGGTTGACCGTCTTGGGCCGGATGGTCTTGCCGCGCCGGGACAGGATGTCCAAGCTCAGGACCTCCGCGGGCGATTCGGAGATGCCCTCGGTGAGCATCGCGATGCTGCGCCGCACCGCGTCCGGGGTCAGGGTGTTGCCGCCTGCGACGACGGCGATCAGCTCGCCGATCACCCGCTCGGCCAGCGCGACGTCCGCAGCCCTGCCGGTGAGGGTGATCGCATTGCCACGAACGTGAATGTCTGCGTCGAGGGCGCGTTCGAGTTCCTTGAGGTTCTGGTCCGAGGAACCGAGCAGCGGGAGCACCGCGTCGGGTGAGACCTCCATGCTCGACCGCACCGTGCGCTGCGCCGGGCGGTCCTGATTGCCGTTGGCCTTCGCCCCTGCGCGCGAAGCGCGTCCCCCTGCGTCGTCCGACTGATCGCCCATGTCGCTGTCTGCACTCACGTGGTAGCTATGGCCTGCTTTCCTGGTTCCGTGTCCCGACGGCTCGGGCCGCCCTGATACCTCGAAGTCTATCGCGGGTCGTTCGCGCCGCCCACACGATTACCGCCGGTCAGGGCCAGCCGCGGACACCGGAGGGCCCGCGGTGTCGCGGATCCACGCCCATGCCTCCTCGACCACCGCCGCCGCTCGCTCGGGCGGGACCCCGAGCAGCACCAGCGAGGTGACGCCGAACGACTCCCCGGAATCGCGGATGCCGCCCTTGTTGGCCTGGTCGAGCAGGGTCATCGTGACGGCCTCGGTCATCGCGACCAGGAGCCCGGCGGGCAGATACGAGGAGAAGAGCCCGTCGCGCTGGCCCTGCTCGACGAGGGCGATGGTCGGCGCCCGCGCCGGTTCCATCAGGTCGAGCATCCGCTGCTCGCCGAGCTCCTTGCGCGCGAAGGTCAGCAGCATCCGGAACCGGTCGCCGACCGGCCAGGTCAGCAGGGCGAGCACGGCGAGCGCGAGGTCGGGGCGCTCCGGCCGCGCGATGTCCGCACCGAACGACGCGACCAGCGCGGCGGACGCCTCGTCCGCGATGCCCTCGACGAGCGCCTCCCGGCTGGGGAAATGCGCATAGACCGTGCGGCGGACCACCCCTGCCGCGCGGGCGACGTCGTCCATGCTCGCGTCCGGATCGGCGGCGAAGGCGCCGATCGCGGCGTCGATGATGCGCGTCCGATTGGCCCGCGCCTCGCTGCGTCGACGCCTCACCGGCTCCGCCACCGTCGCATCCACCCTCTCGCCGCCCGATGTGATCTGCGTCAAGCATAGTTGCACAGCAGTGTGCAAGCTATTAACTTGCACATCAATGTGCAGATAGGTCCGGGCACGGACCGCCGCCGCCGAACGGAGCGCCGAAGATGACGACACTCGCGACCAAGCCGGTCTCCCGGATGGAGCAGCCCTATCGCTGGCGCTGGGCCGCGCTCGGCGTGCTGTGCTTGAGCCTGCTGATCGTGGTGATGGCGAACACCGCGCTCATCGTGGCGGCGCCGGACATGACAAGGGACCTCGGCCTGACCAGCGCGCAGCTGCAGTGGGTCATCGACGGCTACACCGTGCCCTACGCGGCGCTGATGCTGCTGGCAGGCGTGATCGGCGACAAGTACAGCCGCCGCGGCGCGCTGCTGACCGGCCTGCTGGTGTTCGGCGGCGGCGCGGTGTTCGGCAGCCTCGCGGGCACCACGACCGCGGTGATCGCCGCCAGGATGACCATGGGCGTCGGCGCGGCGATCATCATGCCCGCGACGCTCTCGCTGCTGGTCGCGACCTTCCCCAAGTCCGAGCGCTCCCGCGCGATCGCCGCATGGGCGGCCACCTCCGGGCTGGCCATCGCGTTCGGACCGCTGCTGGCGGGCTGGATCCTCGAGAGCCACTCCTGGAACGCGACCTTCCTCATCAACGTCCCCATCGCCGCGGTCGCGGCCGTCGCCGCCGTGATCCTGGTGCCGCCGTCGCGCGCGGAGGGCCTTGGCCGCGTCGACTGGATCGGGGGCCTGCTGTCGGTGGTCGCGATCGGGGCGCTCGTCTACGCGATCATCAACGGCTTCCACTTCGGTTGGGGCACAGGCCCGCTCGTCGGCGCCGCCACGGCACTGGTCGGGCTCGCGGCGTTCGTCGCCTGGGAGCTGCGGCACCCGCAGCCGCTGCTGAACGTGCGCAAGCTCGGCGAGCGCGCCGTCGGCGGCTCGACCCTCGCGGTGCTGCTGCTGTTCCTGTCCGCGTTCGGCGCCATCTACTTCATCGCCCAGGAGTTCCAGTTCGTGCTCGGCTACGGCCCGCTCGAGACCGGCGTCCGGTTGCTGCCCCTCGCCGCGGCAGTGTCCGCCGGCGCGATCGTCAGCGGCCGGATCACCCCGCGCATCGGCGTGCGCAGCTCGATCGTGGCAGGCATGGTCCTCGCCGCGGCGGGCGTGCTGCTGCTGACGCGGGTCGACGGCGGCTCGGGCTACCTCGACTTCCTCGTGCCGCTGGTGCTGCTCGGTGTCGGTGTCGGCCTGAGCCAACCCCCTGCGACCGACGCGATCATGGGCAGCTTCCCCGACAACGACCTCGGCGCCGCGGGCGGACTCAACGACACCGCGATCGAGCTGGGCGGATCGCTCGGCATCGCCATCCTCGGTTCCATCCTGGCCGCCGGCTACAAGGACTCGATCGCCGGCTTCATCGACGGCGCGCCGCTCCCCCAGCTCGGCGGAGACCTCGCCGCCAAGGCCGACTACGCGATGGAGGTCTCGCGGGAGTCTGTCGGCGGCGCGGCCCTCGTGGCGCAGGAACTGGCGGGCAATCCGCTGTCGGCCTCGTACGCACAGCCGCTCCTCGAGGCGGCCTCCACCTCGTTCGCGGACGCGATCGTGAGCGCGAGCCTGGCAGGCGGGCTCGCGCTCGCCATCGGCGCGGTGCTGGTGGCGGTGATCCTGCCGGGCCGCGAGCCAAGGTGACGGCCTGCCCCGAACGGGGCGCAATCAGACCTCCCCCGCTTGCTCTATCTCTAGCTCTACAAGCCTCTGCGGTGTCTCCGGGATTTTTGACCTGGGCTCATCGTTCGCGGGTCCGTCGCGCGCAGACGAGACAGTGCGGTTCCTGTCCACAACCTTTCGCGTGGAACGAATTCGAAAGAATGAGTGTGGGTGCAGCTGTTGGTGTCGCTCGTTGGCCGCGTGGCGGATCTGCGTCTGTGGGGCTGGCATACTGATTCGATGTCAGATGGGTCGATGTCTGGTCGCCGTGAGGGTTATCTGTTCGTCGAGGGCGGCGCCGGGATTCCGGCGGCTGGGGATGTCTACGTCAAGCAACCGTTCGAGCCGCCCTGTCTCGTTGTCGACTATTCACTCGCTGATGTCCTTGCCACGAAATGGCCCGGTCGATTGCTGCGCGTCAGCGTGGGCGAGCCCACCACGGCTGAGGAATCAGCCGCGACCGAGGCTCTTCAACACAATTTTGACCGCGCGCAGTACGCGCGCACCTATCGCGTGACCATTCTCGAGGAACTCGCACCATCGCTCCTATTCGGACGCGCCGGCGAGCACGTCGCCGCTGTTGTCGCCGTGGCTCAGAGCCTCACCCTCACGATGGCGGACAGGCTTGCAGCCGGGATTTCGCCCGACGCCGCGGCCGAGTTCGATGCGTGCTGGCGTCGTTGGCTGGCCGACCAGCCGGACGGAACCAGCTACCTAGCGGGCAATCACGAATCCACTCTTCTGATTCCAGGCGCCGGCTCGGCGGGCTCACCTGTCGGGCACGGGCTCGTTCTGATCAACAGCGAACTCAACAGACGAGCGCGGATGATCGATCCAGGCGCTATTGAAACGGTCAGCGTCGACGGGGAGTTCGAAGAAGTCCTTTCTGACCCGTGGAGCAACGCGCAGACCACACTCCGACACGCAGCCATGGCGTACGGGGCGCCCCAGTACACCGAGAACTCCGAGGTACTCACTGCGGCCTGGCGGGGTGCAGGCCATCCGGCCTTCTAGGCCGAATGGTCCCTCCAAATCGGTCCCCTCTACCCGAACGCGCAATCCTCGCCTCCCGACAGAAAGCCGACGGCATGGACAGGTACGACATCAAGAAGGCGGTGGACCACTCCGACGAATTCATCCGTGCGGTGGTCGACGAGGCCCTGCACCGGACACCTCCGGGTGGTTTCCCGGAGCTGGAGGAGCGCCGTGGCCTGACTCCGGGGACTCTGTTCGACTGGGTCGAGCAGTACGGGCCGCCGTCGCCGCCGCGGCCGTTCTCGGCGTTGCACTTCTGGATCGGCAACACCTCTCTCGACGAGGCCACGTTCGGCAGCTACTTCGACCACGACGCGGCGTACTGGTCGCTGGACGTAGAGGACATCGAGCGCGCTACCGGCGACGTGACCGGCTGCGGATTCTCCGCCGACCTCGGCGAACGGTTCCTCTACGACGACGACCTCCTGCAGGTGATCTGGATGCCGACCCCCGTGTCGGTGCGGGATGTCGTCGACGAGTCGACGCTGACCTCCGAGGAATCGGCGGAGCGGATCGTACGAGTGTGCGCGGCACGCGACATCATCTCGGCGAACGCCGCGTTCGTGTACGCGGATCCCACCCAGGTGATCCGCGACCCGGCCAAGACCTACAACGGGTTGCCCTACATCGGCCTGCTCGAGGACGTGTGAGAGCTTCGCTTGATGACTGACTACCGAATCGCCGAGGTCGCATTCACTGACGCCGACATCGTGCTGACCCTGACGAACGGCGACGTGCTGACGACGCCGATCGTGCGCTACATCCGGGTCGAGAAGGCGGCACCCGCCGAGCGCACCCGCTGGGTGCTCGCCGACGACGGGCACGGTGTGAACTGGCCGGAGCTGTGGGAACCCGGCGACGAGGGCATGGTGAGCGTCTGGGACATCCTCCAAGACCGCCTCTACGAGGCCGCGCTCGGTCGCTTGCGGCAGGCGGGGTGGGACGTGGATGCCGTGTCGCAGCGCGACCGCGAGCTGGTCGCATTGTGGCGACTGGAGGCCAACATCAACAACGGCGGGTTCTTGCAGTTCTTCGGCAACTGGGGCGAGCGTAACCATCTCACCGCCGTCGCATCACTCGACGTGATCGGCGCATGCAGAGCCGCAGATCTCGTCCGCGGGATGTACGCGGTGATCGAGCCTTACGGGCGCTCCGGCGAGGTCGTCTCACTCGCCGATCTTCCAGGTCTGCTCACCGAGGCCGACCATGACCGGCTGCAGGGGCTGGACGAGGCATTCTGGGGGTACCCCGACCGGCTCGCGCGACTCGTCGTGCAGCACTACGGCACTCGTACGCGGAAGGTGGGAGAAGAACGGATGGGGAACAGGTCTTGATCAGAGTGATGGTCGGAAGCACCGTGCCAACCGAACACCTCGACAAAGTTCTCGAGCTCTACGACCGGCTCGTGGCGGAGACGAGGAAGGAGCCGGGATGCACGAGCTATGAGCTCCTGCAGCAGGTCGACGACCCACGGGAACTGATGTTGGTCGAGGAATGGGAATCTCAGGAGCACCTCGATGCGCACACCAGGACGTCCCACTTCGTGAGCATTGTCGGAGAACTGGACCAACTCGAACAGGCTGCGCCTGCACTCATCTACACCCAGACCTTCTAGGCCGGCATCGGACCGATGAGTTTCGCCCCGCCGACCGGTCTACCTCCCCAAGGGCACAACGGGAGGCGGATCATGCGAGTGATGCTGACAGTGGCGAGCGGTTTCGGCCAGCTGGAATCCCCACGCTGGCACGACGGCCGGCTGTGGTTCGCGGACTGGACGGCCGGGGTGATCCACGCGATCGACCAGGAGGGCCGGCTCGAGGCCGTGGTCGAGCACCGGTCGTTGCCGCTGTGCTTCGACTTCCTGCCCGACGGGGCGCCGGTGCTCGCCTCGGGCCCCGAGCGAGCGCTGCTGCGCCTGTCCCCCGACCGAACCCTCACGCGCTACGCGGACCTGTCGGCGCTGTCGCCCTACGGCAGCAACGACATCGTCGTCGACGGCCGGGGAAACACCTACGTCAACAACATCAACTTCGACTTCGCCGCCGGGCCGCCCGCGGCCGGGACCGCACCCGGATTCGTTGCGCTGGTCACCGCGGACGGGCGAGCACGCGTGGTTGCCGAGGACCTGGCCTTTCCTAACGGCATGGCCGTCACCGCCGACAATGCCACGCTCATCGTCGCCGAGTCCTACCGTCACCGGCTCACCGCCTTCGACATCGAGGCCGACGGGTCGCTGACGAACCGGCGTGTCTGGGCCGACGTCGGCGACCACTCACCCGACGGCATCTGCCTCGACGCCGAGGGCGCCGCCTGGTACGCCGACGTCGGCGACCGGTGCTGCGTGCGCGTCGCGGAGGGCGGTCAGGTCCTCGACCGGGTGCAGCTCGATCGCGGCGCCTTCGCCTGCGCGCTCGGCGGGGCAGACGGCGACACCCTGTTCGTCGTCGCCGCGCGGTGGCCGGGAGCCGAGCGCCTGATGGACCACGAGGCGTGGGAGGGCACCGTGATCAGCGCGACCGCGCCCGCGCCGGGATCCGGATGGCCAGGTCCGGCGGCCTGAGTCACCCCTGCGGCGTCGACCACGGATCGTCGTCGAGCAGGGCCCGCAGGGTCAGGTCCCAGCTGCGGGAACCGCGGGAGAGGAAGTCGTTGTGCCCCTCGCCCGGCACCTCCCAGAACACCACCGTGTCCCCGGCCGCCGCCGCGGCATCCCGGTACGCGCGGCTGGCCGCCGCCGGAACCTGGATGTCCTCCGCGCCGTGGATGCAGACCACCGGGACACCGATCGGGACCCGATATACCGGTGAGGCGTCGCGATAGAGCTGCGGCGCGTCCTCGAATCGCGCGCCGAAGAACGCCGCCAGGGCGGCGCCGGCCGTGCGACCGGCCGCACGCGCCGCCAGGTCCATCGCGCCCGCCTGCGTGACGACCCGCTCGGGGCGGACCGGGGAATCCCGTTGTCCGGCAACCCATAACGCCAGCTGCGCTCCCGCGGAGTGACCGACGATCCGGACGTTGGCCAGGTCCAGCGGGATCGGTGACAGGGCGGGCAGCACGCTGCCGACCGCGGCCAGCGCGGCCTCCATGTCGGCACTGGTCTGCTCCCAGCCGCCGCCCGCGCCGACCCGGCGGTACTCGACGTTCCACGACGCCACGCCGAGCCGTGCCAGTTCGATGGCGAGGGAAGTCGCCAGATTCAGGTGGAAATCGGCGCTCCAGTAGCCGCCGTGCACGAGCATCACCACCGGCACCGGGTCTGCGACCGGGGCGGCGGGCAGGTACAGGTGCCCGAACTGCTGCGGCTCGGGCCCGTAGTCGACGCGTTGGCGGGGCACGGCGACTACTGCAGGGGCCGCGCGGACCAGCGGTCGGTCAGCACACCGATCGCGCCGAGCGCCACGGCGCCCGCCGTGGAGGTCCGCAGCACCGTCGGCCCCAGGCGCACCGCGACCGCGCCCGCCGCGGTCAGCGCGTCGACCTCCGCGTCGTCCAGGCCGCCCTCCGGCCCGACCACCAGCAGCATCTCGGCCGCCGTGGCCAGCGGCAGCTCCGCCAGCGCCGTCGTTGCCGACTCGTGCAGCACCGCGACCACGGCGCCACCGGCCACCGCGGCCGCCACCCGCTCGACAACGGCGGGCGTGCGGTGCAGGTCGAGTACCTCCGGAATATGTGCTCGCCGTGACTGTTTCGCAGCGGCCGCAGCCACCGCGCGCCATTTCGCGACGCCCTTGTCGGCCTTCGGGCCCTCCCAGCGGGCCACGCACCGCGCGGACTGCCAGGGCACGATCGCGTCGATGCCTGCCTCGGTGGCCAGCTCGACCGCCAGCTCGGAGCGCTCCGCCTTCGGCAGCGCCTGCACCAGCATCACCGCCGGGGCGGCCGCAGGGACGGTGGCGCGGGCGGTGACCTCCAGGTCGAGGCGGTCCTTGCCGACCTCGACGACCACCGCGTCCGCGACGGCACCCCGGCCGTCGGAGAGCACCAGCCGCTCACCGACCCGGATCCGGCGCACCGTGGCGGCGTGCCTGCCCTCCTTGCCGTCGAGCACGGCGACGGCGCCGACCTCGGGCAGCGGGTCCAGATAGAACACCGTCGCGGCCATGTTCGTTCGCCCGACCCGTCAGCGACCGCTGAACGCGTCGCGCAGCCGGGAGAACAGTCCGCCGTTGTGCTGCGAGGCGGTGGTGACGACCTCGGCGTGGTCCTTGTCGCGCAGGTCCTTGAACGCGTTCAGCGCCGCGGTCTGCTTGCCGTCGAGGCGCGCGGGGACCACGACCTCCAGGTGCGCGTGCAGGTCGCCGCGCACCCCGGAACGCAGCTTCGGCATGCCGTGTCCACGGACCGATTCGACCTTGCCCGGCTGGGTGCCCGCGGGAATGGTGATCTCCGTCGGGCCGTCGATGATCGTGTTGACGGTGACGGTGGTGCCGAGCGCCGCGTCGACCATCGGGACGCGGACCGTGCAGTGCAGGTCGTCGCCGTCGCGGACGAACACGTCGTGCTGCTGCTCGATGATCTCGACGTACAGGTCGCCTGCGTGGCCGCCGCCTGGACCGACCTCGCCCTGCGCGGCCAGCCGGATCCGCATGCCGCCGCTCACGCCGACCGGGACCTTCACCGCGATGTCGCGGCGGGCGCGTACCCGTCCGTCGCCGCCGCACTTGTGGCAGGGATCGGGGATCGTCTCGCCGGCGCCGCGACAGGTCGGGCACGGACGGGAGGTCATAACCTGGCCGAGGAACGAGCGCTGGACGGACTGCACCTCGCCTGCGCCGCGGCAGGTCTCGCAGGTCACGGGCTTGGAGTCGCCGTTGGTTCCGGCACCGGTGCACGCGTCGCAGAGGATCGCGGTGTCCACGGTGATGTGCTTGGTGACGCCGGTGGCGCATTCCTCGAGGGTCAGCTTGGTCCGCAGCAGCGAATCGGCACCGGGCTGGACGCGGCCGCGGGGTCCGCGGCTGGTCTGGCCGCCGCCGCCGAAGAACGCCTCGAACACGTCGCCGAGTCCGCCACCGAAGCCGGCACCACCGAAGCCGGCGCCGCCCCCGCCACCCTGCGACAGCGGGTCGCCGCCGAGGTCGACGATGCGTCGCTTCTCCGGATCGGAGAGCACCTCGTATGCGGTCGAGATGTCCTTGAACCGCGCCTGCGCCGCCTCGTCGGGGTTGACGTCGGGATGCAGCTCCCTGGCGAGCTTGCGGTACGCCCGCTTGATCTCCTGATCGGTCGCCTTCGTGCTGACGCCCAGAAGTCCGTAGTAATCCCGTGCCACGTTAAGTCTCTCGTCCTCGTTGTCGATCAGTTCCAGCTGTCAGTGAAAGTCCTGCTCGCGGCCGCCCGCGCACGCGCGTCAGCGCTCGGCGAGTACCTCGCCGATATACCTCGCAACGGCGGCGACCGATGCGATTGTTCCCGGGTAGTCCATCCGGGTGGGGCCGAGCACCCCCATGCCGCCGAAGACGTTGCCACCCGCGCCGTAGCCGGTGGTGATCACCGAGGTCCCGCGGATCTGCTCCATCTGGGTCTCTTCGCCGATGCGGACGGTCACCTTGCCCGCGTCGCCGGTGGCGGCGAGCAGCTTGAGCACGATGACCTGCTCCTCGAGGGCCTCGAGGACGGACCGCAGCGAACCGGGGAACCCGGTGAAGTCCGCCGCATTGCGGGTCAGGTTCGAGGTGCCGCCCAGCACCAGCCGCTCCTCGGGGTGCTCGACGAGGGTCTCGATCAGCACCGTCGCCGAGCGGACCACGGCGTCACGCAGGTGGTCCGGGGCGTCGGCGGCGAGCTCCGAGACGGCGATCGACGCGGCGGCCAGGCGCTTGCCCTCCAGCGCGCCACCCAGCAGGTTCCGCAGCCGGGACAGATTCTCGTCGTCGATCACGTCGCCCAGTTCGACGATGCGCTGATCCACGCGACCGGAGTCGGTGATGAGCACCAGCAGCAGCCGGGCCGGGGTCAGCGCGACCACCTCGAGGTGGCGGACCGAGGACGACGAGAGCGTCGGGTACTGCACGACCGCGACCTGCCTGGTCAGCTGGGCCAGCAACCGCACCCCGCGGCGGAGAACGTCGTCCAGGTCGACGCCGGATTCGAGGAACTCCAGGATGGCGCGGCGTTCGGCGGGCGAGAGCGGCTTGACGTCGGCGATCCGGTCCACGAACTGCCGGTAGCCCTTGTCCGTCGGCACCCGGCCCGAGCTGGTGTGCGGCTGGGCGATGTAGCCCTCGGCCTCGAGCACGGCCATGTCATTGCGCACGGTGGCACTGGAGACGCCCAGGTTGTGGCGCTCGACGAGGGCCTTCGAGCCGATCGGCTCCTGGGTGGCGACGTAGTCGGCGACGATCGCGCGCAGCACCTCGAAACGTCGTTCATCGGTACTCGACACAGCCGCCACCTCCGTCACCCAACTCCCCCGTCCGGAAGTCCGGCGAGACCATCGTCGCGGTCGGCGTGGTTCACACCCCCGCGACCGGCTACCAGTCTAATCGCCCTGCCGGGCTCGCCCCGCGAGGCCTTACTGTGTGTGGTGCGCCAACGGCGCCAGGCGCCGACCGCGCACCCCGACTACCGCGACGGAAACACCGATGATTTTCAAGGGCGTGAGGGACGGCAAGCCGTACCCGGACCATGGGCTGTCGATCCGCGACTGGTCGAAGATCCCGCCGCGGCAGGTGCGCCTCGACGAGATCGTGACCACGACCAAGGTCCTGGAGCTGGATCGACTGCTGTCCGAGGACTCCACCTTCTACGGCGACCTGTTCCCGCACGCGGTGCTCTGGGACGGCGTGATCTATCTCGAGGACGGCCTGCACCGCGCGGTCCGCTCCGCCCTGCGCAACAGGGTCGTCCTGCACGCCAGGGTCTTCGACTACGACGCGATCCGCTGACGCGAGGAGCCACCATCAACATCGCCAGCGCACTCATGCTGCCGGAACGCGTGGTCACGCGTGGATTCGGCGAACTCCGCGACCTGGAGCGTCAGTTCATGACGACCCTCGCCTTGGCCCGCGGCGTCTTCGACGCGTTCTCCCCGATCGTGGACCGGGCGCAACAACTCGGTGCGCTCATCGATCGACTCGGCCCCGCCCTGGACGACCTCTCGGAGTTGCTGGTGGCCGCCAGGCAGATCGCCGAGAGCGCCGAACGGATCGCGGTGAGCGCGCAGGGCATCGACGGCAGCGCCGCGATCATCGCCCGCGACGCCGAGGTGCTGGCTCGCGATGCCGGCCGGCTCGCGCGGTTCACCGACCGGATCCCCGGTGGCGGCAAGCGCCAGGCGTGACGCCAGGGCGTTGGTCGCGTCAGATCATCAGGGCGGCGAAACCGACACAGGCGACGGTGAACAAGGCAACGAGCGCGCACAGGACGACGGATCCGGTCACGATCAATGCGGGCGCGCAGGCCGAGACCCCGGAGCCGAGCGCGATGGTAGGCGACGATCGGAGCCGGGAGGTCGACGGTTCGGCGGGGACGAGGGCCCGGCCTGCTGCTGGGTGGTTCATGTGATCTCCTGTCCGGGCCTACAGGCCGACGGTCTTTTCGAGGGCGCAGAGTTCGTCGTCGAGGTGACCGAGCAGGGGCTGAAGGAGCGGCACCGCTCGCCTGCAGCCGGTCAGCCCGAACGCGATCTCGTCATCGGTACTGGTGCACGTGATGTTGAGGGCCTGTCCGTCGACCGGGATCGACAGCGGATACAGCGCGGTCAGTCTGGCGCCGTTCCAGTACAGAGGCGTGGCAGGCCCGGGAACGTTGGAGATCATCACGTTGGGCGGGCGGACCGGCCCGCCCATTCCGAACATGCCAAGTGCGAGCGGCGCGGCCCCGAGCGCACTCATCGCCAGAGCCTGCGCCGAGCTCATCGCCCGCAGCGCCTGTTTGCCCTCGCGCATGGATGCCGTCACGGTCGCGAGCCGCTTAGCCGGGTCGGCGAGGTCGGTGGCGAGATTGCACATCAGCACCCCGATCTCGTTGCCTGCCTTGCTCTCCCGCTGCTCGCCGCGTAGCGAGACCGGCACCATCGCGATCAGCGGGTCGGCGGGCAACGCCTCGAAGTCGCCCAGGTAGCCGCGCAGCGCCCCTGAGCACATCGCGAGCACGACGTCGTTGATGGTCACCTCGGCATGCTTGGCGACCAGCCGTAGCCGATCGATCGGCCAGGAGCGCACCGCAAACCGTCGGGCCCCACCGATCGGCACGTTGAGCATCGACCCGGGCGCAGAGAGCGAGAGCGATCCGCCACGCCCGTGCATGGCCCGGTCGACGGTGCCCACGAGCGCGGGCACGAGACCTCCCAACTCACCGAGCGCGCCGCGGGCGACGCGCAGCGCCGTGGCAGGCACGCCGAGGGGTCCGGGGCCGCCCGCCTTCGGGTCCGGGACGAGTCGCAGCGCGCCGCGCTCGCGTACCAGCGGCTCCCAGGGCGCTGGCATCTCCCGCCGTGCCGGATCCGCGCTGAGCCCACGGCGCAGCAGCTTCATCGCCGACACGCCGTCCGCGAGGGCGTGGTGGATCTTCGTGTACACCGCGAAGCGGCCGTCAGCGAGGCCCTCTATCAGGTGCATCTCCCACAGCGGCCTGCTCCGGTCCAGCAACACGGCGTGCAGGCGGGAGACCAACTCCAGCAGTTCCGTGATCCCACCGGGACGCGGCAGGGCGTCGTGACGCACGTGGTGTCCGAGGTCGACCTCGACATCCGTCTCCCAGCCCCACTGCCCCAGGGAGGTCACCGACCGACGGGCGCGTTTGCGCAACAGCGGCGCGACATCGCCCCGACCCAACGACGAATCGAGCAGAGCCCGCACATCGCACGCATCGGCGCCCTCCGGCGGAGCGAACAGCGCGAGCCCCCCGACGTGCATCGGATGGTCGCGGGACTCGCCCAGCAGGAACATCGAATCGGTCGGCGCCATCGGCAGCAGCAAGTTTCGGCCTTTCCATGTGCCCGCACCCGGACGATCACGCGGTTCGTGGAGCCGAGGGGGCGTGTCCTGGATTTTGTCCAGCGACAACGATGCGGCCAACGGTAGATGCAGCAACACCTGAAGGCTGTCCCCGAAGCGCGGGCGATGTCCCGATTGCGCAGGGACTTCGGCGTGCCGGGGGATTTGCCGTCCGGGTCACGTCGTGGTGAGGGTCTGCGACGGCGGTTGTCCGTACCGCTTCCGGTAATCGAGGGCGAATCGGCCGAGGTGCCGGAACCCCCACCGGTAGGCCACGTCGGTGACCGCGACGACGGCCGGATTCGACCGGATCAGGTCCTCGTGAGCCCGCTCGAGCCGCACATCGCGAAGGTAGGCCAGCGGCGCGACCCCGACGTACCGCTGGAATCCGTCCTGGAGGGTGCGGACACTGACGCCCACGAGTGTCGCCAGCCTGCTGACGGTCCAGGAGTCCTCGGGATGAGCGTGAATCGCGTCGATGGCCCTGCCGATGGTGCGCGGGCGGGCCGCCTGCGCGGGCGAGTCCAGGATGTCGCTGCTGTCGTGATTCGCCGCGAGCAGCAGGCCGGTGGTCACGGCATCGACCAGTCGGCTCGAAACCAGCTCGTTGTAGAGCAGGCTGCTGTCGTCGTCGAGTTCCGCGGCGAGGGTCCGGACCAGCGCCAACCAGCTTGCACCCGCCTTGCTGGACAGATCGAGCACGGGGTCGAAGTTCACCGGTTTGCCTACCGGCCGGCCGAGTAGGGCGCGAAGTTCGGACTCGAGGTAGGCACGATCGAATTTGATGCCGTACACAACGCAGTCCGCGCTCCATCGTGTGATCCTGGTGGAGCGATGCGGGAGGTAGATGGACGCACGCCCAGGGGTGACCACATCGGACTCGCCGCCGGCTTCCGACTCGATGCCGCCCGACATCGGAATGCTCACGTGGTAGGCACTTTCCAGCTCGCCGAGGTCGATGCGCACGTCCGCTCCGTACGACAACCGCCCCACGGACACCGGACCGAGCTGCACGGTGCGTAGCGACATGTCGAGGTCGGAATCCGTGGTGAGCTGGGCCAGCCGGTGGGGGTAGTACGTCCCGCCGACGGCCGCACGCGCTTCGTCGAGGGTTCGGGCCTGAAATGCCGACACCCGGCGCGTCGGTTCGGGCGCACCCGCTGCAGGCGATTTATCGTGCATCTTTCGCCTCCACACTCAGGCTACGCGCCGCACGGTTCCGGAGATGCCCGCCTGCCCACTTGTGCCGCTGACCCAAAAGGCCCTTGGTTGTTGGCCGAATCGGCCAAGCGCCGCCGCTCCGATCACACCGATACTCGACGTCACCCACCACCGAGGAGTGCGCGATGAGTATCGATCAGATGGTGCCGACGACCGGCCGACCGCCCGTGACCGTCCACTGCCCGGCGACCGGCGAGGTGGTCGGGTCGGTCCCAGACACCGAGCCCGACTCCATCGCCGAGGCGGTCGACGAGCTCCGCGCACAGCAGCCGGCCTGGGAGGCACTCGGCCCCAAGGGGCGAGCGAGGTGGCTGTTCGAACTGCGGGACTGGTTGCTGGACAATGAGATCCATCTGATGGATGTCCTCCAATCGGAGACCGGCAAGCCGCGGGCCGAAGCTGCGATCGAGATGCCGGTGGTCGCCGAGATCATCAATTTCTACGCCTCCCGCGCGCCGCGTGCCCTGGCCGACGCGAAGCTCCCGAACGCAGGCACGTTCAGCCTCAGCAAGTCGAAGCGCAAGACCTACCGTCCGCATCCGGTGGTCGGCGTGATCACGCCGTGGAACTTCCCACTGCTGATGCCCGCCATGGACGTGATCCCCGCACTGCTCGCAGGCGCCGCCGTCATCCTCAAGCCGTCCGAGGTGACCCCGCTGTCGGCGCTCGAGCTGGCGCGCGGATGGCGGGAGATCGGCGCACCGCCGGTGTTGGCCTGTGTCACCGGCCGTGGGGGCACCGGCGCGGCCGTCGTCGACGTCGTGGACATGGTGCAGTTCACCGGCTCCACCGCCACCGGCCGCACGATCGCCGCCAGGGCGGGCGAGCGCCTGATCCCCTGCAGCGTCGAACTCGGCGGCAAGGACGCCGCGATAGTGCTGGCCGACGCCGACCTCGAGCGCGCCGCCAACGGGATCCTCTGGGGCGGACTGATGAACGCCGGCCAGGCCTGCATCTCCGTCGAACGGGTCTACGTCGAGGCGTCGGTTCACGACGAGTTCGTCGCGCTGCTCACCGAGAAGGTCCGGGCGCTGCGTCAGGGCGCCGACGACGACTCCTACTCCGCGGACGTGGGTGCGCTCGCCAACGCGAACCAGCTCGACATCGTGCGCCGTCACGTCGACGACGCGATCGCCCGCGGCGCCACCGCGGCGATCGGCGGCGCCCCGACCGGCGAGGGGACCTTCTTCGAACCGACCGTGCTGGTCGACGTGGACCACACCATGGCCTGCATGACCGAGGAGACCTTCGGCCCCACCATCCCGGTGATGAAGGTGGCCGACGCGGACGAGGCCGTGCGGCTCGCCAACGACTCCGTCTACGGCCTGTCCGCGACGGTCTGGACCGGCAGCCGCTCGCGCGGGAACGCCGTCGCACGACGCCTCGAGGCCGGGGCGGTCAACATCAACGACGTGTTCAGCAACCTCTTCTGCTTCGGCCTGCCGCACGGCGGGTGGAAGAGCTCCGGGATCGGCGCGCGTTTCGGGGGAGATTCGGGCCTGCAGAAATACTGCCGGGTCCAGGCCGTCACCGCGCCCCGGTTCCCCACCCCGACGAACGAACCGCTGTGGTACCCGTACACGCCCTCACGCGGGCGGGTCGCGGCCCGGCTGCTGCGGGCGATCGTCGCCCGCGACGTTCGCAGGCGGCTCTCCGCAACCCGTCGGTGACGCTCGGAAACCAGACCGCCCCCGCTGTCGGTGCCGGTCCTGTTTAACGGTTGACCTGCGACGACGCTGCTTTCCGAATTCGACTGTGGGCCCGGCTGACTCGCCCTACTCTGACCGATCGGGGGGGGCGTGCGATGCGGGCCACCCAGCAAGCACACTTCGAACGAAGGAACCTCATGTCACGATCCCTGGCGCGCCGCGGCGCGTCTGTCCTTGTCGCCGCGGCTCTGCTCGGTGGCGGCCTGGCCCTCGGTGGGGGTACTGCATCGGCCGAGGAAGCCCCCGACAGCGGCAGCTTGATTGGCCCCGACTCTGGGCCGTTCCTGATGTGGCCGGCAGTCGCAGTGCTTCTCATCGGGACCGGGACCGGCTCAATCGGCGACGATTCCCCCTGGCTCGACTGCTACACACTCGACGGCCCGGGGAACCGCTGCCCCAAATCCACGGAACAATTCTTCGGATTGTTGCTGGGAGGCGGGTCCTGAGCTGACCGTCGGTTCGTAGGCGCACCCAGACGGCCGCAACTCCGCCCGCCCGCACAGGATTCCGGGCGGGCGGAGTTGCGTAGTGAGGGTTCAGCTCAGGATGTCGCGGATCACGCCGTCGGCCAGCAACCTGCCGCGGTCGGTGAGCACCAGTCGGTCACCGACGCGCGAGAGCAGTCCGTCCGCGACGACCTGCTCGGCGGCCGCGAGCTCGCTCGGGCGCAGGTCCGACGCAGGCAGCCCGGACCGCAGCCGCATCGTCAGCATCACCCGCTCCATGTGCCGATCCTCGTCGGTGAGCTGCTCGCTGTCCGCGACGGGCAGTTCACCCGCCGTCAGCCGGTCGGCGTAGCGGGCGGGGTGCTTGACGTTCCACCAGCGCACCCCGCCGACGTGACCGTGCGCGCCGGGACCCGCGCCCCACCAGTCGCCGCCGTCCCAGTACCCCAGGTTGTGCCTGCACTCGGCACCCTCCTTCGCCCAGTTCGACACCTCGTACCAGGTCAGCCCGGCGTCGGCGAGGCGCGCATCGATCCGCTCGTACCGGGCGGCGAGGACGTCGTCGTCGGGGGCGGGCAGGTCGCCGCGTCGCACCTTCCTTGCCAGCGCGGTGCCGTCCTCCACGATCAGCGCGTAGGCCGAGACGTGGTCGACACCCGCGGCGAGCACCGCATCCAGGGACGCGTCGAGGTCCTCGTCGCGCTCGCCGGGTGTGCCGTAGATCAGGTCCAGGTTCACGTGCTCGAACCCCGCCGCGCGCGCCTCCACGGCCGCAGCGACCGGTCGCCCGGGGGTGTGGGTGCGGTCGAGGATCCGCAGCACGTGTTGCGCCGCCGACTGCATGCCGAGCGAGATGCGGGTGAAGCCGGCCTCGCGGAGGCGGTCGAAGAACTCGGGCGAGGTGGACTCGGGGTTCGATTCCGTGGTCACCTCCGCGCCCGCGGCAAGGCCGAAGCTCGAGCGGACCGCGCCCAGCACGTCGGCCAGCCCGTCGCCGCCGAGCAGCGACGGCGTGCCGCCGCCGACGAACACCGTCTCCGCCGCGGGCACCGCGCCCTCGGCACCGAGCATCGCTGCCGCCGCGTCCAGCTCTCGACGCAGACCCTCGAGCCAGGACTGCGGCGACGCGGAGGTGCCCAGCTCCCCCGCCGTGTACGTGTTGAAGTCGCAGTACCCGCAGCGCGTCGCGCAGAACGGGACGTGGATGTAGATGCCGAACGGACGCGACCCCACTCCGGCCAGGGCATGGTCCGGCAGCGCAAACGCAGCAGCCACCGGCTCGGTCATCGATCCACTCACCTCATCAGTGTCCCATTACCAGAGGACGTGACGAGCGCCACACATCGCCCTGCCTGCGCATTTCCCCCAGATCAGGGGGAAATGATGTCCGGGTGTCGGAATCGGCGAGGCGATCTGGCACAATTGGCCGGGTGACCGGACTTGGGATTGCGCTCGTGGCTCGACGCCACGTCGATCTCAAGCGTGTCTGTAGCTGTCTGCCCTTGCCTGCGTAGACGCCATTCGCCAGCCCCCTCTCAGTCCCGGCCGGTCTCGGATGTGCCTGCGGGGACAGCCCTCCCCGTCGGCGATGCCATCACAGACCGGCGCACCGAAGAAGATTCTGGAGCGCCTCCGATGTCGCAAAGTGTCGACACTCCTCCTCCCGCCCGCGCGCCGCGGCCGGCCAAGCGCCGTGCCGAGGGCCAGTGGGCCCTCGGCTACCGCGAGCCGCTGAACGCCAACGAGCAGGCCAAGAAGGACGACAACCCCCTCAACGTCCGCGCCCGCATCGAGAACATCTACTCGAAGCAGGGATTCGACAGCATCGACAAGTCCGACCTGCGCGGCCGGATGCGTTGGTGGGGCCTCTACACCCAGCGCGAGCAGGGCTACGACGGCACCTTCACCGGCGACGAGAACATCGACCTGCTCGAGGCGAAGTACTTCATGATGCGGGTGCGCTGCGACGCAGGCGCCCTCAACGTCGAGCAGCTGCGCACCATCGCGGGGATCTCCACCGAGTTCGGCCGCGACACCGCCGACCTCTCGGACCGCGAGAACGTCCAGTACCACTGGATCGAGGTCGAGAACGTCCCCGAGATCTGGAAGCGGCTCGAGTCCGTCGGCCTCAAGACCACCGAGGCCTGCGGCGACTGCCCCCGCGTCGTCCTCGGGTCTCCGCTGGCAGGCGAGTCCCTCGACGAGGTCCTCGACCCGACCCCGGCGATCGACGAGATCGTCCGCCGCTACATCGGCAAGCCCGAGTACTCGAACCTGCCGCGCAAGTTCAAGACCGCGATCTCCGGCCAGCAGGACGTGGTGCACGAGATCAACGACGTCGCGTTCATCGGCGTCAACCATCCCGAGCACGGACCCGGCCTTGACCTGTGGGTCGGCGGCGGGCTCTCGACGAACCCGATGCTGGCGCAGCGCGTCGGCGTCTGGGTGCCGCTCGACGAGGTGCCGGACGTGTGGGAGGCCGTTGTCTCGATCTTCCGCGACTACGGCTACCGCCGACTGCGGTCCAAGGCGCGGCTGAAGTTCCTCATCAAGGACTGGGGCATCGAGAAGTTCCGTGAGGTGCTCGAGACCGAGTACCTCAAGCGGAAGCTGATCGACGGCCCCGCGCCCGAGCAGCCCAAGCGGCCGATCGACCACGTCGGCGTCCAGAAGACCCGCAACGGTCTCAACGCCGTCGGCTTCGCGCCGATCGCGGGCCGGGTCTCCGGCACCATCCTCGCGAAGGTCGCCGACGCCGCCGAGAAGGCAGGCAGCGACAAGATCCGCTTCACGCCGTACCAGAAGCTGATCATCCTCGACGTCGCCGACGACAAGCTCGATCAGCTGATCGCCGACCTCGACGAGCTGGGCCTGCCCGCCCGCCCGTCGCACTGGCGACAGAACCTGATGGCCTGCTCCGGCATCGAGTTCTGCAAGCTGTCGTTCGCCGAGACCCGCAAGCGCTCGCAGGTGCTGGTGCCCGAGCTCGAGCAGCGACTCGCGGACATCAACGCGCAGCTCGACGTGCCGATCACCATCAACATCAACGGCTGCCCCAACTCGTGCGCCCGCTCGCAGGTCGCGGACATCGGCTTCAAGGGCATGCTCATCGACGACGGTGAGGGGAATCAGGTGGAGGGCTTCCAGGTTCACCTGGGAGGCAGCCTCGGATTCGACGTGGCCTTCGGCCGCAAGCTGCGCCAGCACAAGGTCGCCAGCACCGAGATGGGCGACTACATCGACCGGGTGGTCCGGCAGTTCGTCAAGCACCGCAATGCGGGCGAACGCTTCGCCGAGTGGGCCGTCCGAGCAGACGAGGGGGATCTCCGTTGACCGAAGCGAAATTGGATCTGGCCACCGCGACCGCGGACGACCTCCGCGCGCTCGCCGAGCAGGCCGCGGCGAGCCTCGACGGCGCGTCCGCGCAGGAGCTGCTGCAGTGGACGGAGGACACGTTCGGGACCGACTACATCGTCGCGTCGAACATGCAGGACGGCGTTCTTGTGCACCTGGCCGCCCAGGTGCACCCCGGCGTCGACGTGCTGTTCCTCGAGACCGGCTACCACTTCGCGGAGACCATCGGCACCCGCGACGCGGTCGAGGCGGTGTACGGGGTGAACGTCATCAACGTCCAGGCCGAGGCCAGCGTCGCCGAGCAGGACGCGGCCGAGGGCAAGGACCTGTTCGCCCGCGACCCCGGCCGGTGCTGCGCACTGCGCAAGGTCGCGCCGCTGAAGAAGTCGCTCGCCGGATACAAGGCCTGGGTGACCGGCATCCGCCGGGTCGAGTCCCCCACCCGCGCCAACGCCCCGCTGATCTCGTTCGACGACGCGTTCGGGCTCGTGAAGATCAACCCGATCGCCGCGTGGTCCGACGACGACATGCAGGCCTACATCGACAAGCACTCGATCCTGGTGAATCCGCTTGTCGACGAAGGCTATCCATCAATCGGGTGCGCGCCGTGCACCGCCAAGCCAGCCCCCGGCTCCGATCCGCGCAGCGGACGGTGGGCCGGTAACGCCAAGACAGAATGCGGGTTGCACGCCTCATGACTGCTGAACTGACCGACATCCGACCGCAACTCGACGGCACCGACTTCGACACCCTCGCCGCCCTCGAGTCCGAGGCCATCCACATCTTCCGTGAGGTGGCAGGCGAGTTCGAGCGCCCGGTGATCCTGTTCTCCGGCGGCAAGGACTCCACGGTGCTGCTGCACCTGGCCATCAAGGCCTTCTGGCCCGCGCCGCTTCCCTTCGCGCTGCTGCACGTGGACACCGGGCACAACCTGCAGGAGGTGCTGGACTTCCGCGACCACGTTGTCGAGAAGTACAACCTGCGCCTGCACGTGGCCAAGGTCGAGGACTACCTCGCCGACGGCAGGCTCACCGAGCGGCCCGACGGCATCCGCAACCCGCTGCAGACGGTGCCGCTGCTGGACGCCATCGCCGAGAACCGCTTCGACGCGGTGTTCGGCGGCGCCCGCCGCGACGAGGAGCGGGCCCGCGCCAAGGAGCGGATCTTCTCGCTGCGCAACGCGTTCGGCCAGTGGGACCCGAAGAAGCAGCGTCCCGAGCTGTGGAACCTGTACAACGGCAAGCACTCCCCCGGCGAGCAGGTCCGCGTGTTCCCGCTGAGCAACTTCACCGAGCTCGACATCTGGCGCTACATCGCCCGCGACAACGTCGAGCTGGCCAGCATCTACTACGCCCACGAGCGCGAGGTGTACCAGCGCGACGGCATGTGGATGACCTCCGGCGTCTGGGGCGGACCGCGGGACGGCGAAGAGGTGCAGAACCTGTCGGTGCGCTACCGCACCGTCGGCGACGGCTCCACCACCGGCGCGGTGCTGTCCGAGGCCGCCGACAACGAGGCCATCCTGGCCGAGGTCGCGGCGTCGCGACTGACCGAGCGCGGCGCCACCCGTGGCGACGACCGAGTTTCCGAAGCGGCCATGGAAGACCGCAAGCGAGAGGGCTACTTCTGATGAGCGACCTCCTTCGACTCGCCACCGCGGGCAGCGTCGACGACGGCAAGTCCACCCTGGTGGGCCGGCTGCTGTACGACACGAAATCCGTTCTCGCCGACCAGATCGACGCCGTCACCCGCGCGTCGGTGGACCGTGGGCTCGACACCCCGGACCTGTCGCTGCTCGTCGACGGCCTGCGCGCGGAGCGTGAGCAGGGCATCACCATCGACGTGGCGTACCGCTACTTCGCGACGCCCAACCGCACGTTCGTGCTGGCGGACACCCCCGGCCACGTGCAATACACCCGCAACACCGTCTCCGGCGCGTCCACCGCGCAGCTGGTGATCCTGCTGGTCGACGCGCGCAAGGGCGTCATCTCGCAGACCCGCAAGCACGCCGCCGTGCTCGCGCTGCTCGGAGTGCCGAAGCTGGTGCTCGCGGTCAACAAGATCGACCTGGTCGAGAACCCCGCCCAGGTGTTCGCGGACATCTCCGAGGAGTTCAACGCGCTGACCACCTCGCTGGGGTGGGCATCCGAGGACGTCGTGGAGATCCCGGTCTCCGCGCTGCACGGCGACAACGTGGCCGTCCGCTCCGAGAACACCCCGTACTACAACGGCCCCACCCTGATCGAGCACCTCGAGTCGATCCCCGTGGACGCCGAGCCGCACCGGGTCGGCCTGCGCTTCCCGGTCCAGTACGTGATCCGGCCGCGCACCGCCGACTTCCTCGACTACCGCGGCTACGCCGGTCAGGTGGCCGCGGGTTCGGTCCGTCCGGGCGACGAGGTGGTGATCCTGCCGTCCGGCACCCGCACCACCGTCGAGCGCGTCGACACCGCCGACGGTGAGCTCGACGTCGCGAACGCGGGGCGCAGCGTCACGCTGATCCTGGCCGACGACGTCGACGTCTCGCGCGGCGACACCATCGCCTCCGTCGAGGACGCGCCCGAGCCGATCGGCGAGTTCGAGGCGACGGTCTGCTGGCTCGCCGAGAAGCCGCTGCGGCCAGGCGCCCGCCTGCTGCTCAAGCACGGCACCCGCACCACGCAGGCGATCGTCGGCGGCATCGTGGAGCGGTTCGACGAGCAGGACCTCACCACGGCGCAGAGCCCGGACACCCTCGAGCTCAACGAGATCGGCAAGATCTCGGTGCGCGTCGCGGAGCCGATCGTGGCGGACGACTACACCGTCAACCGGCACACCGGCAGCTTCCTGCTGATCGATCCGGCTGGCGGCAACACGCTCGCGGCCGGCCTGGTCGGCGACGCGATCGCCGCCGTCGAGCTCGCGCGCGTCTAGCGTCGTGTTCGACATCCAGGTCGGGGCGCACGCGTCCCCCATGCCCGTCCCGGCGCCGCTGATCGCGGTCGCCCACGGCAGCCGAGACCCCCGCTCCGCGCGGGCGGTCGCGGCCGCGGTGGACGGCATCCGGGCGTTGCGCCCCGACCTGGACGTCCGCCTCTGCTTCCTGGACCTGTCCGCCCCGTCGGTGGACCAGGCGATCGATGCGGTTGCCGCCGAGGGACATTCGTCCGCCATCGTGGTGCCGCTGCTGTTGGGCAGCGCGTTCCACGCCCGGGTGGACCTGCCCTCGCTGCTCGCGGCCGGCCGTCGCAGGCACCCCGGGCTCGACCTGGTCCAGGCCGAGGTGCTCGGCGACGACCACCGGTTGGTGGCGGCAGTGCGCGACCGCATCACCCAGACGGGAACCGATCTCGGCGATCCGGAGGTCGGCGTGGTGCTTGCCGCGGTCGGTTCGTCGTCGGAGACCGCCAACGAACTCACCACCCGCATCGGCCCGCGGCTGCGGTCCGGCACCGCGTGGGCAGGCGTCGAGGTCTGCTTCGCGACCACCGGACGCGGCCTGCCGCAGGCGGTCTCGGCGCTCCGGGCCCGCGGCGCGCGGTCGATCGTCGTCGCCCCGTGGTTCCTCGCGCCCGGCCTGCTCACCGACCGGATCGGCCGGTCCGCCGAGGACTGCGCACCGGAATCGCTGCGTGCCGACGTGATCGGCGCCCATCCCCTGCTCGCGGAGGTCGCTCTCGACCGGTACGCCGCGGGCGTCGAGCGGCTCTCCGCCGCCCGGATCGAACTCTCCGCCTAGTCCGACCGCTCGACCTCGTCTAGCCTGCGCCGCAGGTGGTCCCGTTCGGCGTCGGTGCCGACCGTGGCCAGCGCCGCCCGGTAGGCCGCCGCGGCCTCGGGGAACCGGCCCAACCGCTGCAGCAGGTCCGCGCGGGCGACCGCGTACGGGTGATAGCCCCGCAGCCGCGGCTCCCCCGCCAACCCGTCGAGCAGGGTCAGGCCCGCCTCCGGTCCGTCCCGCATCGCCACTGCCACCGCCCGGTTCAGCGCGACCACCGGCGACGGCGCCAGCGCGAGCAGCACGTCGTAGAGCGCCACCACCTGTGGCCAGTCCGTCGACGCGACGTCCACGGCCTCGTCGTGCAGGGCCGCGATGGCAGCCTGCACCCCGTACACGCCGGGCGCGCCACCGGTCAGCGCGACGACCACCAGCGCGCCGCCCTCCTCGATGGCCGCGCGGTCCCAGTCGCTGCGGTCCTGGTCGTCGAGCAGTACCAGCTCGCCGCCGGGCCCGGTCCGCGCGTCGCGGCGGGCGTGGATCAGCAGCATCAGCGCAAGCAACCCGGCGACCTCGCGCTCGGCGGGGAGCAGACGCCGCAGGATCCGGGCGAGCCGGATCGCCTCCTCCGCGAGGTCGAGTCGCTGCAGGTCGGGACCCGAGCTGGCCGCGTAGCCCTCGGTGAAGACCGAGTAGATCACCCCGAGCACCCCGGGCAGGCGTTCCGGCAACTCGTCGGCACCCGGCACCCGGAACGGGATCCGGGCCTGCCGGATCTTCTTCTTGGCCCGCACGATTCGCTGCGCCATCGTCGCGGTCGGGACGAGGAAGGCCCTGGCCACCTCCGGCGTCGTCAGGCCGGCCAGGCAGCGCAGGGTCAGCGCGGCCCTGTCCTCGTCCGCGAGCGCCGGGTGGGTGCAGGTGAAGAACAGCTGCAGCCGGTCGTCGGGCAGGTCGGCGAGCGCGTCGGCAGGCGGGGCGGGGTCCGCCCGGTCGGACTCGACCTGCAGGACGGCGAGCCGGGCCGCGTAGGTCTGGTCCCGTCGGAGCCGGTCGACCGCCCGCCGCCGCGCCGTCGTCATCAGCCAGGCGCCGGGCCGGGCGGGAACTCCGTCCACCGGCCAGTGCACCAGCGCGGCCTCGATCGCCTCCGAGGTGACCTCCTCGGCCAGGTCGAGGTCGCCGAACCGGCGGACGAGCGAGGCCAGCAGCCGGCCGCGTTCCTCCCGGAACACGGCCTCGACGGACGATCCGGCCGCGGCCCGCTCGTCCATCGCGGTCACTCCCCGAAGTCGGCGATCGGCCGCACCACGACCGATCCGCCACCGCGGGCACCCGGGCAGCGGGCGGCCCAGTCGAGCGCGACGTCGAGGTTCGGCACGTCGATCACGTAGAAGCCGCCCAGGACCTCCCTGGTCTCGGCGAAGGGGCCGTCGGTGACGGTCCGTGCACCGTCAGCGCCGACCCGGACCGCGGTGGCGGTGGTCAGGTCCGCGAGCGATTCCCCGGACACGAAGATGCCCGCGTCGCTGACCTGCTTGTCGTAGACCATCCAGTCCTCGGGCGTGCACCCGTTTGCGACGGGATCGGTGGAGGCCGCATTGATCAGCATCATGTACTTCATGGTTCGACTCCTGTCGTTTCATCGTCCGGCGAGGTGCCGTACTCAATGACGACGAACGGAACCCGGTCGAATCGACATTAGGCGCCTCCGGCGCCTGTGCGCGGTTGACGAGTGTCTGGACTCGTCAACCGCGCACGGGCCGCGGAGCGGCCTAGG